>CAZARY010000040.1:0-13159 GCA_964487675.1 uncultured Clostridia bacterium
GGCAGCTTTTACATCTTCTATGGCTTCATAAATAACCCTGTAAGTCCGTATATCAACATTTTCTTTTTCGGCAGTTTTTCTGGCGTTGGCTTCTGGTCTAACATTAAAACCAATAACGATGGCATTGGAAGCCACAGCCAGCATAATATCACTTTCAGTAATCGCCCCTACGCCAGCATGGATGACATTCACTTTAACTTCGTGCCCGTCTTGGTTAAGCTTCAAAAGGCTTTCTCTTAATGCTTCCACACATCCTTTTACATCCGCCTTCACAATAATATTAAGTTCTTTTCTTTCGCCTTCTTTGATCTGCTCGTATAGATTATCAAGAGAAATCGTTTGAGATTGCTTCCTTTGGGCTTCGAGTTCCAAATCTTTCTTTTTCTTAGCTATTTGACGCGCTCTCTTTTCATCATACACCACTTGAAATTTATCTCCCGCATTAGGCACATTTTCTAATCCAATAATCTCTACAGGCGTTACTGGTTTCGCCTGTTTAACTCGTTTGCCCCGATCATCCACCATGGCTCGAACATTACCATAAGTATTGCCGCACAATACCGGGTCTCCGACTTTTAAAGTCCCATCTTCAACTAAAATGGTAGCGACCGGTCCCCGTCCCTTTTCTAAATTGGCTTCGATCACAGTACCTTTGCCGCTATTTTTGGGGTATGCGGTTAACTCATCCATTTCAGAGACCAGAATAATCATTTCTAGTAGTTCATCCAAACCTTCTTCATTAACAGCACTTACAGATACGCAGATAGTGTCCCCTCCCCATTCTTCTGGCACAAGGTTATGCTCTGTCAACTGCTGTTTTACACGGTCAGGATTGGCACCCGGTTTATCAATTTTATTGATGGCCACAATAATAGAAATGCCAGCAGATTTAGCATGGTTAATCGCTTCTATTGTCTGTGGCATCACACCATCGTCTGCAGCTATTACAAGTATAGCAATATCTGTTACTTGGGCCCCCCGTGCTCGCATTTCAGTAAAAGCTTCGTGACCGGGAGTATCTAAAAAAACGATGGTATTGTTGTTATATTTTACTCTAGAAGCTCCAATATGCTGGGTAATACCGCCTGCTTCTTTGGCGATACTGTTTGTCTTTCTAATGGCATCCAAAATAGATGTTTTACCGTGATCTACGTGACCCATTACTGTGACCACTGGTGGCCTTGCTACTGGATTCCCCTTGGGTTCTTCCCGTCGAATTTCAGCTATTAATCTTTCTTCTTCAGTTATTTCATCATCGGCTGCGTCTAACTCAATGATTTCAAAACCATAGTCCTGGGCTAATTTTCCTAGGGCATCCTCATTCAAGCTTTGATTTATATTGGCCATAACACCGTGCTTTATTAATTTTGTGATAATATTTGTCGCATTTTCTTCTAATTTATCTGCCAATTGGCTTACAGTAATTCCTAATTCAACCTGTAGTTTTTCAGATTCAAAGCCAGATACAACATCTGTTTCATTTTTAGAAGTCTCCTCTTTAACAGCTGCTTGGGCTTTTGTTTCAGATTCTTTTACCTCATCATTTTTTTGTGCGTCCAATTCATCCTGCGCATGGCTTTTTTCTTCCCCTAATAATTCTCTGACAGTTTCTGCATCCTCTTCGGTCAATGTACTCATATGATTTTTTACAGAAATGTCTAAATCTTTTAGTGTTTCAACCAGTTCCTTGCTCTGCATCCCCAGTTCTCTCGCCAGTTGATAAAGCCTGATTTTTTCCAAACTAACGCACCTCCAATCTAGTGCCCTCCTCAACATAATTTCTCTTGCGTAAGAGCTCAGTAATTAAAATCCAAGATCCCGGACATTTTGTATAAACTTATTGGCTAACCCTTGATCCGTAATAGCTACAGCGCTAATCTCGTTTTTACCCAAAGCGCTCCCCAATACTTTTTTTGTGCACCATTTAATAAAGTCCACTTGGTGTTTTTGACAAGTTATTTCTAAAAAATCTGTAATATCTTTTCCGGCATCTTTTGCTATGATTACAAGGATTTCATCATTTCGCCGGACAGCATGGCCTATTTGGTGCTTGCCAATAAGTGTTCGACCCGCTTTGGCAGCCAGCCCAATAATATTACTGCCTTTTTCTTTTTTCATCATGGCTCAGCTGCTCCCATTCTTCTTTTAACTTTTCTTTCTCTGCGTCGCTCACACTGCATTTAAGCGCTTTCTTTAATTTGTCTTTTTTTAAAGCTTCTTCTAAGCAATTGTCTTGGAAACATACGTAAGTTCCTCTACCATTTGCTTTCCCCGTTGGGTCCACTTTAATCTCTCCCTCAGGGGTCCTCACTATTCTAACCAGCTCTCTTTTATTTGTTTTTTGCTGGCAGCCAAGGCAAGTTCTCATAGGCACTTTCTTTTTCCGAGCCATATAATTCCCCCCTTATCAATACTCCTGCTATTTGTCAAATCTAAACCTCATCGCTTCTTTCTTCTTCTGTTTCTGTTAACTTTTCTGTTCCATTTTTTTCATGGTCCATTCCTTCATCCTTATCATGTTCATCTTCATCCTTCAGCTCTTCTTCTTGAGGGTGGATATCTTGATCTTCCACGTTCTGTTCATCCAAGTGCTCTGATAGGCTTTCATGTGCATGGATACTAGACACCTCTTCTGCATGCCTATTAGATTCCGCTTTGTCAGAGCTTTCAGTCTTTGTTTGCGCTTGAGATTCGCTCAAAATATCGATTTTCCAACCCGTGAGCTTAGCAGCAAGCCTGGCGTTTTGTCCCTCTTTGCCAATGGCTAGGGACAACTGGTAGTCAGGAACAATAACCTGGGCTTTTTTATCCCCTTCATCCAAAATTTTTACTTCCACAGCTTTGGCTGGACTAAGCGAGTTGGATATAAAGATTTCTGGATCAGAGGACCAAGTAATAATATCTATATTTTCGCCATTTAATTCATCCACAATGGTTTGTATCCTACTTCCCTTACTGCCTACACAGCTTCCTACAGGATCTACTTCTTCTTCCCGGGAATGCACGGCCACTTTAGCCCTATAACCAGCTTCTCTAGAAATACCCTTTATTTCAACGGTTCCATCATATATTTCAGGAACTTCCAATTCCATCAAACGCTTGATGAGTCCTGGATGTGTTCTCGATAAAATCACTTGGGGCTCTTTTGTCGTTTTTTTCACTTCAACCACGTAGGCTTTTATCCTTTTTCCTTGCACGTATCTATCGGTTTTCATTTGTTCCTGAGGCGGTAAAACCGCTTCCACTTTCCCCAGGTCTATGATAACATTCCGATGGTCAAATCGCTGTACAATGCCATTGATAACCTCATCTTGCTTATCGACATATTCATTATAGATAATTTCTCTTTCGGCTTCTCTGATCCTTTGAATAACCACCTGTTTTGCTGTTTGAGCAGCAATTCTCCCAAAGTTTCTCGGCGTAACTTCTTGTTCAACGATATCGCCCACTTCGTATTCTGATGAGATTTTTCGAGCCTCTTCCAAATCAATTTCTTCCTGCTCTTTATTTATTTTTTCCACTACTGTTCGCTGGTTAAAAACCGCGACCTCTCCAGTCTCTCTATCCATATGCACCCTAACGTTTTTTGCCGAATCAAAATTTCTTCTATAAGCAGATATTAAAGCAGCTTCTATCGCTTCAAATAAAGTCTCCTTATCTATACCTTTGTTTTGCTCAATTTCTTCAATGGCTTCAATAATATCTCTCTTCAATTTAACATTCAACCTCCCCTCGTTAAATTTCAAGCAACAAATGGGCTTTTGTAATCTTTCCCATTGGTACTTTCACTTCTCCCTCATTATCTGTTTCAATCAAGACCAAATCATCTTCAAGTCCAATTAATTTTCCTTTGAAATTCTTTCGGCCTCCAATTTTGATATATGTTTTGACAAATACCTTTTTACCGGCAAAGTTAATAAAATCTTTTGGTTTTTTTAACGGCCTTTCTGCTCCAGGTGAAGAAACTTCCAGCATATAACTGTGGGGTATTGGATCTTCCTCATCTAACAAGTAATCCAGGTTTGTACTCACAACCTCGCAATCTTCTAAAGTAACGCCGGAGGGATTGTCTATATAAACCCTCAACACCCAACGTTGATTTTCTGTCACCATTTCTATATCTACCAATTCATAACCTAAGTCGTTTACTATAGGTTCCACTAATTTCTCTAATTGATCTAACTGTTCATGTGGTGACACTTAGATCCCCTCCCCACAAAGTCTCGTTTCTTATCAATAAAGTTTTGTACTTCTGGATGATTAAAATTTTCTATTGAACAGGAAAGAGTGGGAAAAATCCCACTCTTTCCTGTAATGACGCAAACTAACCTGATAAAATTTTACCACATGTTTCAACTACTTGCAAATTAAGATTCAAAATAGAGTAAGCTGATTTGTCGCAGGCAAATCGTCTGCACACCCGTGATTTTTCATGATTTGCAAAACAGAACTAGGCACGCCAGCCCGTTGTTTCAAATCTTCCCAAGATGTAAATTCATGTTCTGCCCTGGCTTTCACAATTTGTTTCGCCACTGACAAGCCTAGCCCATTTAAAGTTATAAGCGGCGGGCGCAACTCTCCATCTCCTGTTATAAGGAATTTTTCGCTGTCGGAATTTTCCAAACATACCGGTAATACTTTTATCCCCCGGGAAAACATTTCCCGAGCTACTTCTAAAACAACTATTTCACATTTTTCCTTGGGGGTAGCCCGAAACCCCTTCTTTTCAATGGCTTCAAGTTGCTTTATCACCGCTTTCTTTCCCTGTACCATCAAATCAGCGTTAAAGTCTTCAGTTTTTACTGAAAAGAAGGCAGCATAAAAAGCTTCAGGATAATTCACTTTATAATAGGCAATCCTAAAAGACATCATGGTGTAAGCGACGGCATGAGCTTTAGGGAACAAATATTTTATTTTCAAACAAGAATTGATATACCATTCAGGGACATCTGCCTGTTCCATTTTATTTTTGAGTTCTTCGGGTAAATCTTTTCCTTTTCTTACTTTTTCCATAATCTTAAAAGCATCTTTTCTGTCTAACCCTTGATACATCAGAAAAACCATAATATCATCTCTCGTTGAGATCACATCGGATAAGGTGGCTTTCCCCTGAGTAACCAGCTCTTGGGCATTATTTAGCCAAACATTGGTTCCATGACTAAGCCCCGAAATTCTCACTAATTCTGAAAAGTTTTTCGGTTTGGTATCCTCTAACATTTGGCGAACGAATCGGGTTCCAAATTCTGGTATTCCAAGGGTGCCCACCTGGCAGTCAATCTCTTCGACATGAACACCAAGGGATTTCGTAGAAGAAAAAATCGATAGCGTATCCGGGTCATCCATGGGTATTTTTAAAGGATTTTCCCCAGTTAAATTTTCTAACATGTGAATGATCGTGGGTACATCGTGCCCAAGGATATCCAGTTTCAAAAGTCGGTCACTAATCGCTTGATAATCAAAATGCGTTGTTAAAACTTCCGAATTTGGGTCATCTGCAGGGCGTTGTACCGGGCTAAATTCATGGACATCCATGTTTTCCGGAACGATCATTAAGCCGCCAGGATGTTGGCCAGTAGTTCTTTTGATTCCGGAACATCCCCTAACCAATCTATTTATTTCAGCTTCCCTGCATTTAATACCATGATCCTGAATATAGCCTTTCACAAAACCGTAGGCTGTTTTTTCCGCTATGGTAGCAATAGTCCCAGCCTTGAACACAGCATCCTTGCCAAACAATTCTTCGGTATACGCGTGAGCATAAGGTTGGTATTCACCTGAAAAATTGAGATCTATATCCGGTACTTTCTCTCCATGAAAACCCATAAAAACAGCAAAAGGGATGTCAAATCCATCCTTATCTAATGCCTGCCCGCAATAAGGACATGCTTTTTCAGGTAAATCCACGCCAGCCCCTATCGATCTATCCTGAACAAATTCAGAAAACCGGCAGCTTGGACAAAGATAATGAGGCGGTAGGGGATTCACTTCTGTGATTTCACACATGGTAGCTACAAGAGAAGAACCAACAGAACCTCTCGAACCAACCAGGTAACCATCTTCAAGAGATTTTTTTACCAACTTATGGCTGGTTAAATATATGACCGCATACCCTTGGTCTACAATACTGCTTAACTCTTCCGATATTCTGTTTTCAACTATTTCCGGAAGAACATCTCCATATAATTCTCTGGCTTTTTTATAGGTCATATTTATTACATAATCCTCGGCTCCCTCTATTTTTGGCGTATACAATTCCTGGGGCACCGGGATTATATGTTCAATTTCTTGCTGTATTACATCCGGGTATTCAACCACGGCCTTATAAGCATCTTCCTCATGAATAAAGTCGAAGGCTTGCAGCATATCTTCCGTCGTTTTAATATACAAAGGAGGTTGGCTTAAGTCTTCAAACCCTTGCCCGGCCATCAATATTTTTCGATAGTGGCTGTCCCAGGGATGTAGAAAATGCGCATCACTGGTGGCGCAAAAAGGTTTCTCCAGCTCTTTAGCTAACGCTATCACTTGATTTGTAAGTGCTTTTACCTCTTCCATAGATTGATAGGTGCCATTCCGAACCAGAAATTCATTGTTTTCGGGGGGTTGAATTTCAATGTAATCATAAAAAAGAGCAAGCTCTTTTAAATATTCCCAACTCGCACCTTTCAACATATGTTGAATAATTTCTCCACGCTCACAGGCTGAACCAATAATAACGTTATCCCGGATCCGGTTCAGTTCAGATTTGGGGATTCTAGGAAATCGATAAAAATATTTTACATGAGAATCAGTAATTAATTTATATAAATCTTTTAAACCCTGGCTATTTTTCACCAGTATAATGACGTGATATGCCTCTTCTCTATAATGTTTTTCATCGTTTACCAAATAACCTTCTAATCCATATATCACCTTTATGTTTTTGTCTTTGGCTGCTCGAAATGCTTCAGGAAAAGACTGAACAACGCCGTGGTCTGTGATGGCTATGGCTTTATGACCCCATTCATCAGCAAGTTCAACCAATTCTGAGGCAGAACAAGTGGCATCCAAGGTACTCATTCTCGTATGGGTATGTAATTCCAACCTTTTTTGTGAGTGATCATCTGTCCGTATACAAGGGTTATCACTTAAACATAAATCCCTGGCAAATAAAGTTAAATCCTGGGTGTAATTATCGGTTTTGATGCCCCCCCTAGCTAAAACCCAATTGTTTTCTTTTAAATCAGCCGGGATCTCTTGATTCTCTTCCAAAAAAAACTTAACCCCAATGGAATCTTCATAATCCGTTAAAGAAAATATGACTAGAGTTCGACCACTTTTTAATGCCAACCAATCTAAGTCAAAAATCTCTCCTTTAACAACAATTGATTTTTCTTCTTCATCGATATCCGCTATGGCCCTAGGCTTATCATTAATGGCTCTGCCCAGCAAAATTTGATTTTTACCACTTTCCACTTCCGGTTTTTTATTGCGCTTGGCTTCTTCCGCCATAAATTGCAGATCTTTAATTATTTGCTGGTCCTCATTTTTGATTGATTGACCGGTATCATCATTTTTGTTTAGCGATAAAAATTTAATGTTTATGTTTGATACCCCACCGGCTTGAAAGTATCGCATTAAAAAGTGTTCTAACTGTTTTTCACGCGCATACTCAACTTGCATTGGGTTTTTGATAAGAATATTCAATGTGTTTTCATTGGCCATCTGCAAATCATAAACAGAATTAAATAAAAATGGAAAATATAGTTGAAGTTCTTCTTTGATAAATTCATAATTACACCGAAAAAAATCGTTGATATTACCCTTCTCTTCTGGAAAAAGAAAAGACACGTATTTTAAAGACGAAAATTTTTTCTTCAATATTTTGCGATATTTTTTTAATTCTTCTTGGTCATACTGCTCTTCCCACGATAAAACCAAATACCACCTGTTTTGTTTTTTATCCACAATGCACTTTTTGAGCTTTTGTTTTAAGTCAGCCAGGGAAGTGTCATCAACAGCCATAATTGTCCCTCCATACGTGGTTTTTTCCCGTTATTTCACTTCTTTTTTGGCAAAATATTTTACGATATCCCAATACATTTTCATCCTGGCCGCAAACCCTCGAAAAACCCCAAATTTTTCTTCTTTCATAATATGACTTACATCTTCCAATATCACTTCTTTTACACGAACATGATTTCTTTCTATATGTCTATTCAAGGCCATTTCAACGCCAAAGCGCGATAATTCCAGATTTGATATGTTCTCGAGTACATTTTTCTTCACAGCTCTTTGGCCAGATAAATATGGAGCAACTTTTTGGGCAAAATCTGTAGTTACTCGTCCTTTCTCAAAAATGCCCACCGTCATGTCAGTTTTGTCTTGTATTACCGGCACCAGTAAATCTTCAATATGCTTATGCGTCAACCCAATTAAATCCGCATCTAAAAACAAAATAATTTCTGATCTTATACAATCCAGGCCAGCTTTCATAGCGCCCCCTTTGCCCACATTTTCCTTTAGCTCAATAACACGGGCACCGTAGCTTTCTGCCACTTCAACTGTTTTATCAGTCGAACCATCGCTTACTACTACAATTTCACTTAACCACCCCGAATCATTCAAGACCTTTAAATTCTTTCCAATTGTTTCCTCTTCATTGTAAGCTGGGATGATCGCCACGATATTATTCAAAATCATAACCTCCAATGTGTATTTTTTATTATTACTTCATAAAGTCTTTCAAGCAGTAGTCATAGTTTAAAAGATGTTGTTAAGTTAGTTCTCAGATTTCTCCAATAGATCAACCATCCATCTTTTGTATTTCCGCTAACAAGGTATCAAGAAGTTCCTCCGCTGGAACTTTTTTGATGACCTTTCCTTCTTTGAATAAAACACCTACCTCTTTTCCACCAGCTATTCCAATATCGGCCTCCCTCGCTTCTCCCGGCCCATTCACAGAACACCCCATTACTGCAACTGTAACCGCTTTATTTGTTTTATCCAATCTGTTTTCCAATTGTTCTGCCAGGCCAATCACGTCAATTTCTGTCCTGCCACAAGTAGGGCAGGCAATCAACTGGGGCATATCCAGAAATCCAAAAGAAGCAAGTATTTTCCGGCCAACCTTTACTTCTTCCACAGGGGACGCAGCTAGAGAAACCCGTATTGTATCTCCAATTCCTTGACTAAGCAAAGCGCCAATACCGATAGAACTTTTGATGGTACCAGCGTTTACCGTACCCGCTTCCGTTACACCTATGTGAAGGGGATTAGACAATCTGGTGGAAAATAAATAGTTTGCACGAATGGTAGAGCATACATCAGAAGCTTTAATGGAGACAATAGTATCGTAAAAGCCTTGTTCAGTCATAAAAAGTACATTCCTGACAGCACTTTCTACTAATGCTTCAGGTTTAGGGCCTCCATATTTATCTAAAAGATGTTTTTCCAAAGACCCAGAATTCACGCCTATTCTAATCGGAATGCCCTTTGATTTTGCCATTTCAGCAATACGCCGAACTTTTTCATGGGATCCAATGTTGCCAGGATTAATCCGTATCTTTTGTGCCCCCGCTTCTATAGCTTTTATGGCTAGCCTATAGTCGAAATGAATGTCCGCTACTAGAGGAACCGGCGAATGGGAAACAACATACTTAAAGCCTGTCAGGGCTTTTATATCAGGTACAGCGACCCTGATCAGTTGAGCGCCTTTTTGGGCAAGTTCTTTAATTTGAGCCAATGTAGCCTCTTTGTCATTTGTACAGGTATTGGTCATGGTTTGTACTGATATGGGCGCCCCTCCGCCAATCGTTACGTCACCTACCTGAATGGCAAAAGTTCGATGTCTGGTCTCCATATTGGAAATATCCCCCGTTTAAAATAATTCTAACCTGAGCAGGTCATTATATAAAATTACAAGCATTAATAACATTAAAAACGCAAAACCAATAAAGTGCACAAAATTTTCCTTACTCGGGTCTACTGGTTCGCCTCTTACCAGTTCAATGCCAGAAAATATTATCCGACTGCCATCTAGTGCAGGAATAGGGAGCAAGTTTAATATACCTAGGTTAATACTCAAAAAGGCCGCAAAGGGGAACAAGTTGACTACCCCGGTTTCAGCGACTTCTCCGATCATGTGCACAATTCCTACAGGTCCCGCTACATCAGGTTCCATTTGACCAGTAGCCATTTCATACAATCCAACAAAAATCATTGCTGTAAAAAAAGCTGTTTGCCGCACGCCGTGCGTCACCGCTTCAATCAAAGAAGCCGATTGGAAATTCGTTATCCCGATCATCCCTTGTCCCGATTCCGGGTCTTCCTCAGGAACGACGCTAAATTCTTTTATCTCGCCGTTACGTTCTACGACCAAGTTTAGTTCTTCCCCGGGATTTTCATTAATAATGGCTACAAGTTCTTCCCATTCGTTTATCTCCGTATCATTTATCTTAATAACTTCGTCGCCTTCCTCCAACCCAGCTTCACTAGCAGCACCGTCTTCTAATAGATATCCTATTTCGTTGCCAGTATCTGCCGGAATACCAATAGCAGCAAACAGTGCAGTCATTAACAGCACAGCCAATAGAAAGTTCATTAAAGAGCCCGCTGCCAAAATACTTATGCGCCTTAAAGGGGAGGCTTTCAAAAAGCTGCCCTTTTCATCTGCTTCTTCAGGAGCTTCTCCTTTCATCTTGCAAAACCCACCCAAGGGAACAATCCGGAGCGAATATTTCGTCTCCCCTCTTTCAAACCCAATCAATTTAGGGCCAAAGCCCAAGGCAAATTCCAGAACTGTGACTCCATTCAATTTTGCCACAATAAAATGGCCAAATTCATGCATAAATATAAGCACGCCAAAGATAATAATTGAATAAATTAAAGTTTCCATGTGATCATCACCCTTTTATTTCTAATCAAACAAAAGCCAAGTTACGAGCTTTCTCACGCGCCCAAGCGTCTGTTTGTATGATATCTTCTAGACTCGGGTTCTGCACCCAACGATGCTGTTCCATAGTCCTTTTTATTATGAATGGTATTTGATCAAAGGTCAAGCTTTCAGATAGAAATTTCTGTACAGCAATTTCGTTGGCAGCATTGAGAACACAAGGCATGGTCCCTCCGGCTTTACCCGCTTCAAAAGCTAATCTAAGACAAGGAAACGTTTTGTAATCTGGAGGCTCAAAGGTTAATTGTAAGTCAGCAAAGTTTAAAGATGAAATAGAGCTTTCAAGTCTTTCTGGACATGTTAAGGCGAATTGTATGGGGTGTTTCATATCTGGCAGTCCCATTTCTGCTTTTACTCCTTTATCTATAAATTCTACCATGGAATGTACAATTGACTGAGGATGGACTATGACGTCTATATTTTGATACGGGACCCCAAACAACCAGTGGGCTTCTATAACTTCTAGCCCTTTGTTCATCATGGTAGCAGAATCGATCGTAATTTTATTGCCCATATCCCAATTGGGGTGTTTTAGCGCGTCTCTTGGTGTAACCTCTTTTAGTTCTTCCCACTGCTTCCCTCTGAAAGGCCCGCCAGATGCAGTTAGAATTAATTTTTTTATATTGCGAACATCTTCCCCTAATAAACACTGAAATAAAGCAGAGTGTTCACTATCTACTGGTATAAGATTATTACCGTAATCTTTGATTTTCGACATCACAATTTCTCCGGCAGTTACCAAGGCTTCCTTGTTAGCCAAGGCGATTTCTTTTCCAGATTCAACAGCTGCAATTGTGGGCAAAACGCCGCTAAAACCAACCACAGAAATCATCACTGTATCTACATCATTTAAGGAGGCAGCTTTTTTCAATCCTTCCTCGCCAAAGTCTATGTCTATGTGGTTGATTTTATAATGCTTAACCATTGCTTCAAGCTTTTCTTTGCAGCTTCTCTCTGCCGCCACAATCAGGTCTGGTTGAAATTTTTTTGCTTGCTGAACCATTAATTCAATATTTTTGTAAGTGGTTAGCGCTTTCACTGTAAATTTTTCAGGGTTTTCCGATACCACTTCCAGAGTTTGAGTACCTATAGAGCCTGTGGAACCAATAATGCTGATTTTTTTTACCATATTAACCTTCCTTTAATTTGGACTAGATAATATTGATTAGCTCTAGGATACCATAATAAAATGGCGCAGCAAATAGAAACCCATCAAACCTGTCCAAAATGCCTCCATGGCCGGGGAATATATTGCCCGAATCTTTGATGCCGGCTTTCCTTTTTAACATGGATTCAAATAGATCGCCTAACTGGGCAGAAACTGAGACGACAATCCCTAATAGCAGGGCCCATAAAAGCGTTATCTCTGCAATTGGCGATAACAATAAAGCTATTAAAGTTGCTATCAAAAGCCCTCCAATGGACCCCTGATAAGATTTCTTCGGGCTTATGTTTGGCGCCAGCTTATTTTTCCCTATCGATGTGCCTATGAAATAAGCTCCGGCATCCGTTCCCCAAATAATAGCCAAAAGATAAATGATTATAAAAAAACCATTATCAACTGTCCTTAGTGCCAAAGGGAACCCAAACATTAATGTAATATAAACAACGGCAAGAAAAGTCCCAGCAAAATCAGGAAAATTAGCATTTATAAAATCGCGCATCATGTTTATCGCTAAAAAGAACAGAGCCAGGGCAAAAAGAATTATTATAATTAACCAAGCTTGATAATAATAAGCTAACAATAATAGTACGGTGGCAAAAACAGCCATGGGCTTATTAACATATGTCTGCATGCTGCGAAGTAGCTGGCTCAATTCATTTAAGCCTAACAAAGCCAAAAGTAAAATTAAAAGAAAAAAAATGGCACCACCTAGGTATATAATGCCTAGCCCTACAATGATCCCCACAACCGCTGTTATAATCCGGGTAACCATCTAATTGCACCTCCATTGTATTGCCCCATATTTCTGTTGGTTTATCTTAAAAACGCATTTTTAAAATTTAAACTTGAAATTTAATTTTGAATTATATTTTTCCAAATTTTCGCTTGCGCCGTTGATAATCCAGGACTGCTTGAACCAAGTGCTCCTTTTGAAAGTCTGGCCAAAGTACTTCAGAAAACCACAGTTCTGTATAAGCCAACTGCCATAATAAAAAATTGCTTATTCTTTGCTCACCGCTTGTACGGATGAGTAAATCGGGATCCGGTAGGTCCGGTTTGTATAG
>CAZARY010000041.1:0-12809 GCA_964487675.1 uncultured Clostridia bacterium
TGAAGCGCCTCGTTTGGAAAAGGAGGAAGCGGATCGATTGGCCCAGGTCAAAGAACATCTGGGTCAATTGGTAGAGGAAGAATTAGTTCCCAAAATTACCAAAGAGCAGACATCCACGCTTAACCTCAAACGAATGATGGACAAAGGGAACGTAGTGATATTCGATATGCCCGAAAAAGAGTTAGGAGAAGGCCCGACCAAGGTACTGATGAACCTGGTGCTTTTAAAATTAAAAGTAGCTACAGATCTGCGAAAAGAATTTAGCACCGAATTGGTGCCGTGCTATCTCTATTTTAACGAGCTTCCTGCTTACCCATCAGAAATGAAAAATCATATTATAACTTCATGGCTGCAAGAAGGCCAAGATTTGAAAATATCTCTTAATATGACCCAGCAAAGCCGAGGGATTTTTCATAAATACCAGAGCTTGGTGGAAAACTGCCGGGTGCTCGCCTTTTTCTGTCTTCAGAAAGACGATGCAGCGTTTGTGGATACCCGGTATTTCCCCAACAGCCACCTGGATAAGCAAAAATTAGAATCCCTGGAACTTGGGCAAGTGGCTTTGTATACTTTGAATGAAGATGGCCAGAGGATTGTCTTGGAAGCCCGGACCACGGATATGCCGGAAATGAAAGAAATGGCGAATTTGCAAGCGATACTAGAGCGTTCTATTGAAGCCAGATCCAAGACCCTAAGGGAGTTGATTCAATAATCGGTTTGAAAGGGGGAGGAGGTGTAATAGTTGCCCTGGCGATATAAAATTACTGAAGGGGATGGTTTTATCAAGGGAGCGCTTGTTTTCTCTTTACTCCTGCTTCTCCTGGTGAGCGCTGCTTGTGAAGAAAATGGCCAGGAAGAGAGAGAAGAGGACGATTTGAAAGCCGAGGAAGCCGACATGGATAATGATGTGTTGGAGCGATCGGCAGGAGAAGTTGATTTAGCCAGGCGGGAAAAACCTTTTTTCCTGACAGAGGATGCAGTGGTCTATGCTGGTATCGGGGATGAATATATGGGGACCGAAGACGAACAGGACATGTGGGAAATATTTTACCACGATCTGGCAAATTTACAGGCAGAGCGTTTATACTCCGACGTGTTTGTCGGGGACCTGCCATTGATGAAAGTATCAGGGGATTATTTCTTTTTCCCTTCAGCCCCTGATGAACTTGAAGTCATGGATGAGGAATTGAACACCGTGGACGTTTTGGCTGCTACCTGGGCACGTCATTATCCCGACGCGGAAGCCATTTACTTTAAACCGATTGGGCAAATGGGGGAAGAACAAAGCCTGGAACGCTATCACCTGAATACCCAGTCCACAGAAGAAGTGTTTACGGGCGGAGATTATTTGGAGCTTGTTCTGCTGGATGAACATAGAGGCGGTTTGTATGTAGAAGACGAGGAGGCCCACATATTAAAAGAGATCCAGCTGGATGAAGCTGGAGAAACCAGGGAGATCACCCGCTTTGAAAAACACCTGCTGGCACTTGAAGGGGGCTATGTAGCCCCTAGAGAGGAGGTACTGTTTTTTAGCGCGTGGGAAACAGAAGCCGGGGTTAACCTTTTTGTCTATGATATGGATGGGAACCAGGTAGAAGAAATAGCCCTCGAAGGATTTGAACCTGACCTGCGGTTATCTCCTACTGGAAAAAACTTGCTGATCATCACATCGGACAAGGGCGGCCCCATGACCCGAATTTTGCAGTTGGAAGACATGGAATTAACGGAAGCACCCGAGATGAACCACGGTGCATGGTCACCCGATGGTGCACGCCTTGTATTTGAAACCCCCCTCCGAGAAGTGCAATTGTATGACCTGGAAACAGGAGAAGTGGAAGACATACCGCTGCCTGAAGTGCCGTAAACGCCGGTAAGCCTCACAGGAAATTTCTTTAAATATTCTATTTAGCGGAGATGCAAGAAGGAAAAGCCCTAAGAGCATTTCAATTATAAATGTAAGGCATCCTCGGTACAGGGCTATTGATGTATAGGGTGAATATGGGATGAGGCGTTTAGAACTCGGTAGAAACTGGAGCGTCAGAAACCAGTAATCTATCGGGTTTATTTTTATGACAGCAGGCGAATTTAAACAACGGAGGTTAAAATTTTATTTATAAAAACCCTGTGTGTGATATAAATTACAGAAAATACCCGCATCCCTTGTTAAAATAAACCCAGAATGATTCGTACGAGGGAAGCTTCATCTTTAAAAAAGGAGGTAATGGTGATGGTTAAACGAAAAATTGTGCGCATAGATGAGAATAAGTGTGACGGCTGTGGGCTTTGCGTTCCTGCCTGCCATGAAGGGGCTATAGAAATTGTGGACGGCAAAGCCAGGCTGGTGGAAGAAAGGCTGTGCGATGGTCTGGGAGATTGTTTGGGTGAATGCCCCCAGGGTGCGATTGAGATCGTAGAAGAAGAGGCAGAGCCATTTGATGAAGAAGCAGTTAAAGCAAGGCAGCGCCAGTTGTCAAAACAAGCGCCCCAAAATAAAGACCTAGACATTTCCCAGGAAGAAGCACACCCAGACCAGCAGGAAAAGATGAGCCCGTGCCAGCGGTTTAATCAACAGGCACAATCAGGACTGAAAAAGGATAAGGCCAAATCTCAATGGCCCATCCAACTTCACCTCGTTTCCCCCGAAGCGCCTTTTTTACAAGGGTGTAACTTATTAATTGCCGCTGATTGTGTGGGCTTTTCACATCCTGATTTCCGAAGAGATATCTTGGGAGACAAAACACTGATTATTGCTTGTCCCAAGCTGGATGATGCTTCGGCTTATGTGGATAAATTAGCCCGTATTTTTGCTGCCAATCACATTAACAGCATTACTGTGGCCAGAATGGAAGTCCCCTGTTGTGGCGGTTTAAAAATGATTGTAGAGAAAGCAATGGAGCAGGCCGGGGTGCATATCCCAATTGAAGAAAAAGTGATCTCTATCCAGGGGCAAGAAAAAGTGACGAGCCAGCAGTAAGCAGAAGCGCTAGCTGTGCCAGCGGTCCTTTGTGTAAACACGGAAACGTTGATCTCTAGTCGTGTGGGATGCCCCGGGAAAGCTTTTTGCTTTCAAGGCATACCAGGTTAAGGCGGGTAAAAGGCCCAGCAGTGCGCCAGCCAGTATATCCACCGGGTAATGGGTTCCGATATAAATTCTGGAAAACCCCACAATAAGGGCGACTAAAGCCACTGGGGTGAACCAGCGGCGAGCGTACACCATAAAAAAACCAGCGATGGCAAAACTCCCTGCAGCATGATTGGATGGTAGGGAGGCTCTCACTTCCTCTTCTATCAAAGGAGATAGGTCCATGGCGACAAACGGCCTGGACCTATCTATTGTTTCCCGCAATAGATCAGATATCGCAATGGGGAGAACCACCAAAAGGATCAAGGAAAGAGCAAAGACCAATAGAGGGCCCATCTCCAATTTATTTTTGGCCTGGTAAATCGTTTCTTTCCGGGACGCTTGCCACATATCGACTAGGGCATAAAGGATGCCAGCGACTAAAATACTGCCCATAACCACCTGGGCATAGTTGGTCAGAAAGACCATAAACTGGTCTAAAAAATCCCAATTCCCGCTGAGTCCGTAGATCAGTTGGAATAAGAAACGATCAATGGTTGAAAAGATTGGTAGCTGCATTATATATGGCCCCCATACATTGACATACTCCCACAGCTAAAACAGACAGCTAAAACTGATAGCTAAAACTGATAGCTAAAACAGTCAGCTAAAACTGTGGGGGTTTGTTTTGTCTTAAAAGCAAAAGTTATTTTAGAAAGGTATTTTAACTGTGTTTTCACTATTTAAATAAAATGCCGTTGCTGATCCAACGCGGCCATCCAGATGGCTGGTTCTGATATGCACCATCAAACCACATCATGGTCGATCCGCCGCCATCTAAGTTCAGGGCATGGTGGATGCCGCGGGTTTGTTTGTATTCGGCGAGTTCTTCCAGGGTCATGCCGAGGCTGACATAGCGATCACGACGGCCATCCACGGTGGTGATGACCATTTCACCTTCTGCTGTAGTGCCCACCGCTGTTCGGGGATGGCGCCCGGTGCTTATGTTTTGAGCAATGTTCTCTTCAACGGATTTTATATTTACGCGGCCGTTTTCAACTAATCCTGGCCCGCCGTTGAGGGCAAAAGCAATGTCCTGAACTTCCAGGTTTACGCCTAGATCCCAGTCAAGTTCTACTTTGGCGCCTTCATCGAACTGCTCAATTTTTTGATCCATTTTACTTACGAAATCTTCGTGCATGGAGAACACAAATCCGTCTTTGGGAATTAATGTGTCCCCTTCACTTATATTGATAATTTCTCCGTCATAGACGGCAAATTCTTTGTGCATACTGTCTTCGTTTTCGGACGTCCCGGTAGAGTTTCCGTATTCTACAGTATAGACAACGGTTTCCCCACTTCTTCTGCTCCGATTTAATTTACTCACGGGGAGGGTTGTTTGAACTGCGCCATCCTCTCCGCGAAGCACCAGCTCGCCACGCTCAAAATTTGCCTGGGTAATGATGGCATCTTCTTCTTCGGTAACGAATAGGGCAGTACGGCCATCCAAAGGCTTCCAAATCAGCTGGTTGTTGTTAATAAACAAGCCAATGGGATACCCGTTGGAGGCAAAATAACCGCCGTTGACGGCGGCCAAAGCATCATGCCGTTTAGCCATATCATCGAGCCGTTCTAGCCCTGAAAGCCTATCATTAGCCAGGGCCAAGGAAGGCTGGATATTAGAATCTGGGTCAAGCCAGAGCTCATTGATTGCCATTGGTCCATCTTTTACACCTTTACGAAATGCTTTGTGTACAAAACCTTCAGCCAGTTCCGTTTTTTCAATTTTTTCTTTAAATATGCGCGGGAGGGTTATCTTTAACCTGCCGCCGCTCTCCTCCTGCTTTATCTCAGGGATGGTGTAGTTGAGTGTCGCCACGATTTTTGTACCGGTTATTTCCCCTATGTATTCCTGGTTGTTGGGGTCCTCCATTTCATTATTATAATCATCAGAATCAGCCGCTGTTATAAACCGGGTGGTCACTTCCTTCAAGAGGGGATCGTCAAAAATCAAGCTCCTCTCTTCCTCTATCTTGGCTTCCACGATAATCTGAAAGGACTTGGAATCCTCGTCAAAAATCACCTCGTACTCAGGAATATCCTGGTCGGAAAAATCCAGCTGCAGGTCAATTTTCTCTTCTTGTAGACTGACACCGAGCTCAATTTCCCCCAGGTCTTTTTCAGTTTCGTCTTCCTCTATGAGATCAACCTTGTCTTCTTCATCTGCTTCATCTTCTTGCTCTTCTTTCTCTTCTTCCTCTGCTGGGTCAGAAAAAATGTCAACGGTACGGGTGTCGTGGTGGTACTGCACTTTATAACCAAATTGTTCGGCCAAAAAGCGAAGGGGTGCGTAGGCCCTGCCGCCGGCTTCATCTATTTCATCGTCTATGAACATCGGCGCATCGAATGGGATATGTTCTGGTTCTGCTTCATCATCCCGATAAACACGGGCCACATCGTTATTCACTGTGAGCACCACTTTAACATCGGGTCGGGTTAAAATTGCTTCCCGGTTCTCCGCTTCATATTTTACCGAAGCGCCTAACTGCTCTGACAAGTTTCTTACCGGGCCAAAAAGGCGATCGTTTTCCAGCCGGGGAAGTAGCCCATCTGTAACTTCTTCGCCATCGATGAAAACAGGCAGCCCAACGAAATCTTGGGCACTCTGGGCCTGAGCCCTAGAATTAGGAAAAAACACCTCCAGGCTGTCCGAGGCAGATGTTGAGAAATCGGGGCAAGGCGTCATGCCTCCCAAGACCAATAAGAACATTAAAACTGATGCGAACTTAACTGCTTTATGCTTGAAAAGATTCTGTTTATTCCACAGCTTTCCGACTCTTTTCATGAGTTAATCTTCACCTCCGATTTTTTGGACCAAATTAGACCGAATGAGGACACTGTGATGGCGCTGGACCGATACTTCCAATTTAATAGTTAGACATTGGCATTTCCCATTGCAACCTGATAGCTGCAAATTCTTTCCAGTGCTGCCATGACGGCCTTTCCTACAAGTATAAGCTAAAAGACATTAAAATGCAATTATGAAGCCAAAATTAAACCCATTAGTAGTCTTCAACATTAAAATATAGTATAATAAAGTCCAAGTGGTTTGTGCACAGCATTTAGAGATATGAGATTAATTATCTATGTGGAGGGGGGATTTAAATTGGCAAAAGGAAGGGCAAAATTGATTTGGCTGCTGGCAATCATTTTGGTAGTCATGGTACCATTTGCCATGACTGCTTGTGGAAACCAGGAAGAAACAGCTCCGGAAAATGAGGAGGAAGAAAACGATGAGGAAGTCGACAACGCCAAAGAAGACCCGGGAGAGCATGATGCCGAGTTTGAAAATGATGAAGCCCAGGAATTAACCGAGATAACCCTATACTTTTTGGAAGAGCAAGAGGATGCTTTTGAATTGGGCTCGGAGACAAGAACGCTGGAAGAGGCTGAACCGGAAAAAGCGGTTTTGTATCTAATCGAAGGGCCGGAAAGCGAGGACCTGGATAAACTGATCCCAGAGGGGACAGAATTGCTTGGGTTGGAGATTGATGCCCAGGTCGCTTACCTTGACCTTTCCGAACATGTAACCCAGGGGGTTTACGGTTCAAAATTAGAACTATTGCTGGTAGAATCAATGGTGAAAACCCTGGTCCAGTTTCCGGACATAGATAAGGTGCAGTTTTTGGTAGAAGGGGAGATTATTGACAGCATAGCCGGGCATGTCTACACGGGAGACCCCATAGGTGAAGAAGGGCTGTAAAAAGATTCAAAAAGATTTTTTAAAAACTGGCCAAGAAATTCAGGGAAAGCCAGGGTATAAAGCGTTGACATCACTGCCTGGCTTTTATTCACAGGCACCACAGCAGATAGACCACGGCTTTGGCTGTTGGGAATGCGTTAAGATAGTTTGTGATATAGCCGTTAGGGCCCGTTTTTGTGCGTTTTATATGTCCAATCACAAATTATACCACAATTTTGATAAGGGGGTGGAAACCGGCTTGTCCGGGTTCGTTCCCTTTTTGATGTGAAAATGGGAACGACTGAAATAGCCGGCTCGAAAATGGTAGAAATAAATCCGGAAGCGGAAAATGTATGGGGCGATGGACGCTATATTAAGTATTACCTGGAAATGATGGCGGAAAAATATCCAGAAAGTCAGACGGAACGGGAAGCCAATTTTCTAGAGGGAGCTGTCAATTTGCTCTATGGGGATAAGCTCCTTGACCTCTGTTCTGGCTGTGGCAGGCATCCCATTGCCATGGCCAAGCGCGGCTACCAAGTGACCGGGGTGGATTTGAGCGAGGGGTTGATCGCTCACAGCCAGGAAAAAGCACAAAATAGCCCGGTCTCTGACCAGGTAACATTTGTTACGGGAGACGTCTGTAAGCTGGAAGACCTGGGGCTTACCCCCGATTATAAACTTGTTTACAGCCTGGCTTCTATAGGATATCACATGACCGACGAGATGATTCACAATGTCATGAAAGGGGCTTACGACCTTCTGGTAAAAGGCGGATATTTGGTATTGGATGTTATCAACCGAGAATTTTTACTGCGAGAATTTAACGAAAAGGATTGGACCAAAACAAAAGCGGGCCACACCTGCCTTCGGAAGACCCATTTTGACTTTGAATCCAGCTGTGTCATCAACCAAAAATACCTGCAGTTCCCCGAGGGCAGTGAAAAGATGTACCACCAGTGGATGAGGACCTTTACTTTGAAAGAGCTGATTACTTTTGTGGAACAGAACGGATTTACGTATCAACGCGCGTACGGCGGCTTTAAACGCGGTCCTTATTCAATCGATTCGCCTCGGCTTATGGTGGTGGCGACCCGGGAAGATGATTAGTCTCCCTTCGATGCCATAGGTACAAGCAAGAGCAATTAGGAGGTATCGTTGATATGAGTGAACGCTTTTCTGAAAATGAAACGGTGGTAGAGCTGGGCGATTACTTGGGAATGTGTAAGGAGCTGGCCCAAAACGCGGATATTCAACATTTAGATGAAGACACATTGAAAAACGAAGTGCTTAACAAAGTTTCTGACAATGCCCAGGTGAAACTGCCCCCAGACTATATAAAAAAAGAAGCCGATGCCATGTTAAAAGATATTGAAAGAAAAATGCGCTTCCAGGGCCAAAATCTATATGAGCTAATAGAGCAGGAGTATGAGAGCATCCATGAATTTAAAGTCCAATTGGAGGAACAGGCGGAAAATAGACTAAAAAAAGAAAAAGTGTTAAAGCAGATTGCTCATTTAGAAGGCCTAGAGGTCACAACCAAAGAACTTGAGGGTCAAATTGAGGGAATCGCACAAAATACTGACATGACTTACGAGGCAGCCCGGGAAAAGCTTGAAATGCAAGGTGCCATTGAGCAATTGGAAGAAAAACTCCTTTTAGATAAAGCACTGGCCCACCTGACGGATCGGGTGAAAAATGATTAACCTCAATATCAGGGGGTTGGCCGGGTTATTCTAGGCCACGAACTTATCTTTTTTAAGGGGTCTCGATTTTAACAGAATGCAATAGAAGGATGATGAATAGAAGGATGATGTGCTTTGTTTTTGCAAAAGCTATTTTTCAAGAAGGTTTTTAAGTTAGAACCGCCGAAAGTGTTAGAAAATCGATGCCTCCCGGGGAAATTTAAATTGTTTACCTGTGATAAGTGCCAACGCAAGTGCCCCCAGGGGGCGGTTGTGGCTCGGAGAGGGCGTGTCTTTATATCCCCTTCCGAATGCAGCGGATGTAATATCTGTGCTGCCGTTTGCCCGGGGGAGGCGTTTCGCCCGGGAAACTTGGATTATTACCATCGTTTCCAAAACATTGTCGAATTTACGCATCCTGTTATTGGATGTTATGAAAATACAGACGGGGTAAACGTGGCCTTTACCTGCCTTTTTTCCTTACCCCGGGATTTCCTCTACTCTTTATTTTTAAAGCTTGCAGGTCAGCAAGGAACTTTAACGTTTGATTTTAGCCGCTGTGTTGGCTGTGAGAATTTCAGATTTTATCCGAGCTTTCTCTTATCCTTGTCTAAAGCCCACAAATTTTGCAGGGATCTGGGGCTGGACATTCCCACTTCAGCCGTATATCATTCGGATGCACTGTCTCCTGCTCCTCGCTATTATACGCGTAGGGAAGTGCTGCAGTTCTTTCGCAAGGATACCATCAATGTCGTGCAAGGGATGGCTGGCGATATTGTTCCGGGTGATAAGTCCGACCTTTCTCAATGCAGGCGGATGCTTCTCGCCCAGCTTAATAATTATGGCGATTGGCAAGTGCGCGCAAAAACCCCCTTGCCATTTGCTGTAATGCGCATTAACGAGGGGTGCAATCTTTGTGGCTTGTGTGTGAAATGCTGCATAGCCAACGCCCTAGTCCTGGATACGTCAATAGAAAACGGCGCCGCTCCCCACGTTACCCAAAAGCATATACGACATCGTCCCTGGCGCTGCGTAGATTGTGGACTGTGCCGCTGTGTCTGTCCCAGGGGCGTATTAAAGAAAACTGCTTATGCCGGCGAGATTAATGGATTGCTAAAAGCCTGGGCATTATATAGTTCAACAAACGTATAGCCCATATAGCATATAGGACATACAACACACAAATAATATATAACGATATAATATAATGCAATCTTAAGGTGAACTGTGTTTGGTGTTTGTGGTGGGGTAAGTTATCTATTGATGTCTTTAACCATAAAAATGTCGCCTTTGTTCATAAACATTTTCCCCAAATATTTTGGATCAAAATTTTGAATCAACCCTGGATTTTAAGAATAAGATATGTTACAGTATAAAGTGAAAAACAGAACATATTGAAACATTTGGATGAAAAAGAAACGGGCCGTGAATTCATCTATTGAATTCATACTGATTCACATGGGGTGAGGCACTTGTTTGGCTTAGTCGGGATCGCAGAAATTTTAGTCATATTATTGATTGTGGGAACGGCATTCTTCGGACGGAGTATGCCCAAAAAAGTAGCGAAATACGGTCGAATGGCTGTTAAAGCTGGAAAAGAAGTAAACAGCATTAAAAATATTTTTAAATTCAAGTAAAACCCGCTGTTAATCAATGATGCGAAAGCACAGCGTTCATTATGTTTCTTGAATCTTGGCTGCCTTCTAAAGGCAGCGCAAAAGCACCTTTGACTGCTTCATGGAAGTTTCTCCTATTTTTCTGAATGATTTACGCCCTGGTTAAAACCTTAATGAACCAAATGAAGAGTTAAAACCATCATTAAGTCACTTGAGAGTCCAGTGAGATTCAGCGCCCAAAAAGGAACTCAAGCACACAAAATATCGATAGAATTAAATATTTAAGATTATAGTGTTACGGATATGATGCTAACCTTGCTAAAAAATTATGTTGGCCTTTTTTATTCGTAGGTGCGTGAAAAAAATAACAATATGGAGAAAGGAGAAGCATTGTCAATTTGAAAAACCCTCGTCACCGAGTGATATTTCTAAATACGTTAACGTGCAAACAAGCGCATGATTTTTAGTGACTCTGTTTCGAAATGGGGGTGATAGACAGGCCAATGCGGTTGAAGATAAAAAAGTAAGAGCAGCGAAGGCGTGTATGAAGAGGTGAAGCGGAACAGGAGCATTCTTGATTCGAACAATTCATCAAAAAGGGGGATAGCCATGTCCATGAGCAACCTGTTTACTTCCATAATTAAAAGGCCCATTGATCGGCGAAAATTCCTAAAAATCAGTGGTGCCGGTGCAGCATTTACAGCAGTCGGGTTGAGTTTTTGGACTGATAACGCAGCCCAGGCAGCTGCCAGTGATGAGCTAGAATCTGCCGAGTATATGTTGGCTGTAGATTCTACTCGGTGCTCGGGTTGTCGCCGCTGCGAAACCATTTGTTCAGCGTTCAACCAGGGGAATGTCAATCCCTATGCTTCCAATATTAAAGTGGCAAGAAACCAGAATTTCGGTCATCAATCTGCTGCTCTTGGTTTTTGGAATTCTGAAGGGCTGTTTGGCAATTTCCGTATTATACCCGAAACCTGCGTTCAATGTGAGGAACCGGTGGTTTGTGCAGAGGTTTGCCCGCAGAATGCCATTTATAGACATGAAGAGACCGGTGCCAGGGTTGTAGACGATGACGCATGTATAGGTTGTGAGCGCTGTGTAGAAGCTTGTCCCTGGGAAATGATTACCATGGATCCGGCAAATAATGTGGCGACAAAATGCCACCTTTGTTTCGGACATCCCCAATGTGCTGACAACTGCCCCAATGGCGCCATTACCCTGGAAAGATGGCAGGATCGGTCTAGAGATATACCCGTAAGAAATTACAGGTATGTGCTCAGCTAAAAACCCCAGATAAACAGATAAACGAAAGCTTGATGAAAAACTTTCACAAAGCCAGCACCTTTGTTTGTGGTTGTTTCAAGTGACTTTCTTTTGGAGCATAAGAACACCTGTAATATTTGAATTAAAGGAGGTATTTAAATGACGACACTTGGTGGTTGGGCTGGTAAAATTCTCAGGGTAAACCTATCCACTGGAGAGATTGCCACTGAAGATACAGAACAATACAAGGATTATATTGGCGGCCATGGTATTGGCTATAAAGTGCTCTGGGATGAGGTCCCTGATGACGCAGAGGCTTACGATGAAGAAAACAAAATTGTCTTTGGAGCAGGACCCATTACAGGAACGGGCGTGCCCTGTGCCGGCCGGACCAATATTACTTCCCGCAGTCCACTGAATCCCTATCATGCTGTTGTCGACAGTCATATGGGCGGCCATTTTTCACCGGAAATGAAATATGCGGGGTATGATGCCATTATCATAGAAGGAAAATCGGATCAACCGGTATGGCTGCGGATTGAAGATGATTACGTAACCTTGGAAGATGCGTCTAGGCTCTGGGGAAATGGTACGTACCGTGCCACTTTGGAAATAAGCAACATCATGGGCCCGGAGGCCCAAGTAGCTGCCATTGGGCAGGCCGGTGAAAATCAGGTCAATATGTCCACAATTATAACCGGATTCAGCCATTCTGCTGGTGGTCACGGCGGCGTTATGGGATTCAAGCAGCTGAAAGCCATTGGTATTCGCGGTACGAAGCCCGTAGAAATTGCAGGCAGTGAAACGGAATGGCGAAACTTAATTCAAGAAATGAATAAGATCATCGGCTCGAACAACCAGCACGTGGTTCCGAACACCCCGTTACCGTGGGCCGAGCACTACGATCCTGGTACCCGTTGGACAGGTCGCCCCGGATTATATTGGGGGGCCGCTGAACCACCTGTTGAAACCGGCGAATGTCATCCGGAAGATGTCAATAGTATTGGCTACCGCTGTCAAAAAGCTGTCTTTGATGCCGGCGACATCGCGGAAAAATACACGGTTAGGATGGGTGGCTGTCATGCTTGCCCCGTAAGATGCCATGCCCGCACAAAGGTGCCCCAGCTGGAAGAGTATGGCCATTCCCAGTATTCCGGTAATACCTGCGTAGGTTGGGCCACCCCCACGTGGATGCTGCTTGATGGTCCTGCTGATGCAGAGGCTGGTTTTATCGCCAGAAACCTTGGGAAGCACCTGGTAGATGATTATGGTGTATGGGACAATTACGGCATGATAAGAACGGATTTTGAATATGCTTACAGGGAAGGCGTGTTGGAAGACGTCCTACCGGCTGATGAATATGAAGATATCCCCTGGGAACTGATGGAAAAGGGTGACCCAGCCTTCTTGAAGGATTTTTATCGTCGAATTGCATTTAA
>CAZARY010000042.1:0-12203 GCA_964487675.1 uncultured Clostridia bacterium
ATATGGGAGAGACTCATCAGTTAGAAGGGATTATGACTAATTTGGGAGGCACGCTTGACCCCATACAGGTCTCACTTGCGTTAGAGGTATATCCGGGAAGCGGTGTAGAAGAACTTGAGGAAAAAGACCCATTACTTCGAGACCGGATAACAATGATAATCAGAGACAAAAGCGCTGAGGATTTTGAAGGCGAAGCATTGGAGAAATTAAAAACTGAAATGATAATA
Organism: uncultured Clostridia bacterium; assembly: GCA_964487675.1. Classification (GTDB taxonomy): domain Bacteria; phylum Bacillota; class Natranaerobiia; order Natranaerobiales; family Natranaerobiaceae; genus CAZARY01. The sequence goes on from CAZARY010000042.1 coordinate 228, forward strand.
GAACTCAATGATCATTTAACAGATACTCACGTGAACAAGATCCATTTTATAGAAATTATTAGCCCGAGCAAAGAAAAATAAAAACAATCACTCTCTAATGGAAGTCAATCAGGCAATCCTTATTTTTGAGTAGTTATATTGTCGGTTGAAATTAAACCGACAATATTTTTTTGGTGTGCCCGGTATTGAATATAAACCCTTAATGTTTACTATCCATACATACAAACCCCCAATAGAATTTAAGTGTAATAACGGATATCATAGAGGACATTTTTTATGCCAAAATGAAATAACAACGATATAAAGTAGATGGTTACCCTATATTTGCAGACAAGCCAAAGACGAACCACATTTTTGTGTAAGGCCCAATGAGTAAACCTTAAATATTATAAAGGGGGTGTGATTGGGTTGGCTAAAAACTATTATTTGGTGATAGACTGTCATAGCTATGAAGACCATGATGGACTAGAAGAAATTACGAAAGAGGAATTTGATCAATTAGTGAATGATTGCAAACAGCGCCAGATCAAAACGAAGTGTACAGATTGCAACTTGATCGTGGAAGATGAAAATGGCAACGAGGTATTTAATTGCTGTGTAGAAAAAAGAAAAAGTAAAGAAGAGGCACAAGAAGTCTGACCCAGGGAATAATTTTTCCGACAATAATATAGATGTCAATAAATCTGGTTTTGTTATAAGAATGTAATAAGAATATAAGAATAAAAAGGAAGTAAGTCTAAAAAAGCCGAGTGATAAACTTTTCTAAATTAGAGTTTAGTAGGTCAAAAAGACCTGCTTTTTTTTTTGTGTATTATTATTTTTATAATTAACACAGCTTATATGGCACTTTGTTGGTTTTCCTGGCATTGGCATAAAAGTAGTACGGAGATAATAGTTATATAATTGTTAGTTGGTATCCCTCAGTCATAGGATGAAAATACTAATAGATTCTGATTTTGTCTTCACGGTTGTAATCATTTCCACTCATTCACACAGTGAATTGACTTTGATCACCGTCTTTGGTCATTAAGGGCTTTTGCATACAGAAAGTAAAAAAGAATAAGGCCAACGAAAAATAAAATTGAAGCGATTAACTGGGGCCAGGTTAAAAATGAAAAGACAGGTTCTGTCACACGATAAAATTCTATTGTAAATCTATAAATACTGTGTAAAATTAAAAAAATAGCAACCAGGGTGCCATTTGTATGAGTAAAAATGGGCAGACGTTTTAGACTGAGCAGTACTACAAAGATAACAAAACCAGCACCTACCGCATACAATTGAGTAGGATGCCTGGTAAGTGCATCTACAGCTGGAAAAACCATACCCCATGGCACATCGGTTACGTGACCGTAACAGCAGCCATTTAAAAAACATCCGAATCGGCCTATAGTGTACCCAAGGGCAACGTAGGGTATAGCCAGATCCAGCAAGTTAAGCGGGGGCACTTTGCGGATCAAGGCGTGAAATGAACTGCCTAATAATGCTGCCACTAAACCCCCATGAAAAACAAAACCTCCGCGCCAAAACCTGAGTATTCTAAATAAATCATCTTGATAAAGCTCCCAGTTAAATAGTACAAAACCTAGTCGGGCGCCAACTACGATTGATATGACTGTGGTAATAAGTATCTCAGGAGTATAACTGATCAAAGAATCTGTAAGGTAAGGATTATTCTTTCGTCTTTGCAGGGGAATTTCGTAGAAAAGCAGCAGCAATATAGGGATGAGAATTGCTAACCCAACCACTACCGCGTAGGACTTTACAGCTACTGCTCCTATGGTAAATAAAATGGGCTGCATTTATCTCCCCCCAAAATTTGAGACTACAATAGCATGAAGATAGGTCAACAACGGGTGGCTCATAAAATGAGTGCCTGCAAAAAATAGACGTGCTATTTGGTGAGATTATTATACCAAAGCTGAGAATTTTAATTCAATCTAGCTTTTTTGTTATACTAAATACCTCGAAATATCTTAAGGGTTTTTAGGCAATAGCTAGTCAATCAATAAAAGGGCTAAAAAGCAGCGGTATAAAGCAGGGAGGCAGCTAACAATTGATGAAAACTACTGGTCATTGTATAATTAAGTCATTAAAGGAGGAATCATCATGGGTTTGAAAAAATATTTTCGAGTGATCACCGTGGGGGATATACTAGTATCTGTGTTTATCTTGGTTGCGGTTTTTGTAAGTGCAGGGTTTTTTTGGTTTGACCAGGGCAGTGGTTATCAGGAAGTAGAGGCAGTCATAGAACATCATAGAGAGGAAATTAAAAGGGTTGACTTGCCACCAACCGGGGAAACAAAGGAGGTTCAAGTTGAATTAAGAAACGGTGTGGATTATAAAGCCACCATAGAATTAGAACACAATAGGGCCAGAATTCACAGAATGCCAGAAGATATCTGCCCGCTTGGAATTTGTGCTGATACTGGATGGATAAGCCGGGAGAGGCAGGCTATTGTGTGTGCCCCGAATAACCTAGTCATCTACCTTGAGGGAGCAGACAAAGAACCAGAAGATGAAGACATTGACGGGCTAACTCATTAAAACGTATGGCGCTCATTTTATACAGAAGCCGTGATTATAGATTTAACTAGATAACTATTTATCAAAAAACTGTTTTGACGGGAATTGTAAAGAAACTTTAATTTACTTGTAATATTCATGTAATATTTATACGTTATACTGTAATTAAAATTGAATCGTTAGTCTGACCCCCTCTTAATATAGATTTTTTTCGATAGCGGTGCTTTGCACCGCTATCTCTTTTTGTGCGCTCTATTAATTTAATTGTTTTTGACACGATGCTTCCTCCCCGTATTTGCAGGAATTCCCCCCTAAAAAATAGAAGTCTTCATCAACGCCAAAATCTTCTCAGCGCTTCTTTTATATCAATCAAAACCTTCTTTTATTATCGACCAGTATTATTTGCCAGGACCTTGAATAGATGTCATAAACTGAGTATAGCAACTTTTTATAGAAGCATATAGAAGGATGCAGATTTTCCACTAAAAGAGAATATAAAAGTGAATTGACATGGTGGTTGTGATAAAATTTAAGGGAAAGCGGGGGCATAAATTGAACTATAAAGCATTGATTATAGAAGATGAAAAACCCATTGCGGATATTTTAGAATTCAACCTTCAAAGTGAAGGGTATGAGACCTTGGTAGCTTATGATGGAGAAGAGGGATTGCAGAAATTTGCAGAAAATACGCCCGATATTATTATTCTTGACCTCATGTTACCAGGAAAAGATGGATTTTCTGTATGTAAAGAGATAAGAAGCAATAGCAATGTGCCAATACTGGTTCTGACTGCTAAAGATGCAGAAGTAGATAAAGTCCTGGGATTGGAGCTGGGGGCTGATGATTATGTCACCAAACCTTTTGGCAATCGCGAATTGATTGCTAGGGTCAAAGCTTTGCTTAGAAGGATAGAATTAGAAACGGCTCAACAGAGGCCAAAAGATCATAACGAAAAAGAGCTTTATTATAGAGATATTTATATTAACTTAAAAACTGCAGAAGTTAAAAGGAATGGGAAATTGATTGAATTGACTTACCGGGAATTTCAACTGCTTGTTTACCTGGTAAAGCATCAGGGAGAAGTATTATCCAGAGACAAGTTGTTGGAAGAAGTTTGGGGTTATGATTATGTAGGAGAAGATAGAACAGTAGATGTTACAATAAGAAGACTAAGGGAAAAACTGGAGGAAGATCCTGGAAGGCCTCGCTATATTTTAACAAAGCGAGGCATGGGTTACTTTTTGAGGAGGACGTAATATGTTCAAAACTGTCCAGTGGAAACTGGTGGTAATATATCTGCTGCTTGTTTTATTAGCAATGGAACTTATTAGTATATATTTATTACAATCACTGGATCAGTACTATTTGGATGACTACCGGGAAAGAATGGAAACAGAAGCAGAGTTGGTTAGCAGCCTGTTAGTCAGACATATGGGAGACGGTCATGAAACCGAAGACATTACTGATTTGGTAAGAGAATTCGGGCGACAAGCCAACAACGAGATCACGGTCTTAGATGAAAATGGACGGATAATGGCAACCTCCACCGGGGATGAAGAAGTCCCCGGTAAAATTATCGTAGAACAAGAAACCACAAGGGCTTTAGCTGGTAGCAGTGGATCGAACATTCGCTTGAACCCGAACACCAATATTCGTGAAAAAACTATGGCAGTTCCCATTGAAAGGGGTGGACAAATTTTAGGTGCTGTGTACTTGGTGGGATCGCTTCAAAGAGTAGATGACACTTTAAGAGAGGTACGAGCGATATTATTTACGGGTACCGCAATTGCCTTAGTGATTACAGCAGTTTTGGGCGTGATAATTTCTCGTACCATCACTAAGCCCGTCAAAGAAGTCACCGAAACGGCATACGCCATGGCCCAGGGGGATTTTAACCAGCGAATAGATATCAAAAGCGACGATGAAATCGGTAATTTAGGCAAGATGTTTAATCACCTTGCCTCTCGACTGGATTTGACATTAAAAGAGATGGCTTCGGAGAAGAGTAAAATTGAAGCCATTTTGACCCAGATGAGCGATGGGATTGTAGCTATTAATCAGGAAAAAGAGATCATCCATATTAATCCGGCGGCTGAAAAGATGCTCAGTGTGCAGCGAGATAAAATGCTGGGCGCTTCAGGCCAGGAATTTTTAGAACGCTTCTTATCAATAACTGACATAGAAGCTGAACTGGATGAGATGCTGGATGAAGCAACTAAAATGCCAGAAGCCAGAAACATTACTACAGATGACAACCGGGTGATAAGGGCTCAATTGGTCCCATTTCAAGCAGAAGGAGAGGAAGAAAAAGGTATTATTATTGCCTTAACGGATATAACGGAACAACAAAAACTGGCACAAATGCGCCAAGAATTAGTAGCGAACGTTTCCCACGAATTGAGGACGCCTTTGACATCGGTGAAGAGTTATATTGAAACGTTGTTAGATGGAGCGCACAAAGATGAAAATGTAGCCCAACAGTTTTTATCAGTGGTTTATCAGGAAACGAATCGCATGACTGCTATGGTTAAGGACCTTTTAACATTGTCTCAATTAGATCGCATGGAGCCAGTGATAAGTCAAGCGCCGATAGATTTAAAAAAGGTTGTCCAACGAAGTTTGAGGGCTGTGCGTAACTTGGCAGAAAATCGAAAGGTGGATATAGAATATGAAGTAACAGGCCCCATTCCAGAGCGCCAGGAAATGCAAAATGATCATCAATTAGAAGTGTATGGGGACCAGGATAAATTGACCCAAGTTTTCACCAATATACTAGAAAATGCTGTGAAATATACCCATGAAGGTGGTTGGGTTTTTGTAGAACTTGCATATAATCAAGAAGCTGCTGAAATCACAGTATCAGACAATGGCATTGGCATCCCCGACGAAGATTTACCGCGAATTTTTGAACGGTTTTATCGAGTTGAAAAAGCTCGTTCTAGAAGCCAAGGCGGCACGGGTCTTGGTTTGGCGATTGCCCGGGAAATCATTTCGGCACACGGTGGCGATATTAAAGTCATCAGCAAAGAGGGAGAGGGGACGAAAGTCAAAATATCTCTTCCTCTAACAAGAAAAGGTGATTAACATGTGGGAGATGACTAAAAGTGTATTGCTGGTTGTTTTAATAGCAAACAGTATTTTTATGACTGGTTACATCTGGATGCAGAACTACCATTATGAACATGGAGGCGATCAATATTTAGAAGAGATAGATTATGGTGAACCGCCTGACTTGATGGAACAGGTCACCCCCAAAAAAGTGATGTATGTATCGAACAACCGGGAAGAAAGAATTGACGATACTATGATGGACCGAGGTACAATTGGTTCAGATTTTTTAATGGAGGACTTTGTGGAGATAGATACAAATGAAACTGAAAGCCCGCTTACGTATTTGTTTTATCCAGGAGATGAATATTATGAGCAATTATGGGAGGTTTTAGCCCGTTCATTAATGGAAGAAATTCATAGAGAGGATTTTTATATTGAACAAGATAATGTAGAAGTCCAGTCCCCATATTTCTTATTTCAATTTGATGAGTTTCCTATTTTTGAATTGCTTCGGGGCGACGATTTTATTATGCCTTTTACAGAAATCGACCAAACACAAAACAAGGATATCGTGGTTACGATGGATGCCCCACCGGAAGTATTTCTGGTTAACGGTGAAGAGGGCGCAGGCTATGTTTTAAACTTGAACATAGGATTTAGTGACATAAATCAAATTGAAGAAAATATAAATCAGGAAAACTTGGAACCTGCAAAAATAATCACATGCGACTGGTTGGAAAACTCATTGATTTATGCAGGGATAAGTGCAGTTGAGCATTTTATTATCGAAACAGATGAAAAAGAAAAATATTACCAAGACGCTGAAGAAGATTTTATCGAAGCGGGGGATGAAGAGGAAATTGAAAATGAAAAAGAGGCTGAAATTAACAATCAAGTGCAAAACAGTGAAAAAATAGAGGAAAAAACCCCTGAACAAAAGGTGCAAATAGAAAATGGAGAAGCATTTTATCAGGTGTTAATCGAGACTTTTTCCGAAGCAGTGGAGTTTAATGATAATGGAGCCTTGAGGTGGTTTTTACCCGGTGAGGAGTTTCAGCACTCCCCTCGAAAGTTGGAATTTGAACGATTAGAAGAAGAAAAACTGGCAAAAGCTTTTTTTCTGGATCTTTCTTATGTACGAAGAATAGAAGAAAGAGACGGAACCAGGATATATACGGATGGTCAAAGAGGGCTAAGATTCTACCCTGACCATTTTATTCAATTTAATGATCCCAGGATTAAATCCCCGCAGGAACCTTTAGAGCCTGAAAGAGCCCTTAACCAGGGCGCCAATATGGTTTCCTTATATGGGGGTTGGGACTCAAATCTACGGATAGCAAAACTCAATATTCCTGGAAAAGTGGAATACCCGACTGGACTGGATGACAATTATACGAACCTGATTTATGAATATTTGGTTGATGGCCTGCCTATCATTCATTTTCATCCCATGAAAATAGCGCTTTCTGGTAGTGAGCTTATAGAATACAGGCGGCAGATACCCTCGAATTATGAGAAAGTGACTTTGCAAAATAATGGGAGTTTTATTCCTTTTGATAACGCTTTTCAATCGTGGTTGAAAGAAGCGCTAACCAATGATTTAACGGAAACACCTGAATTCCAAAGCTATGAAGAAATCTTTGAATTTTACCTAGGTCGTATAGGTGAAATGGAGAGCCTTCTGCAGCAATTACAACATATCTATCCCGCCTATTATTTGGAAAAGGAAGAGCAGCTATTAATACCTGTGTGGGTATTGGAATTTGACGAAGAGGGAGAACGGCTAATGCTTTCAGCTTGGGATACTCACAACAAGGACATCATTGAAGCTTTGGAATAAAGAAAGGAGACTTTATATGGATTGGGGTAAAGCAAAAAACATATTGATTATAGCTTTTTTGCTTGTAAATCTGTTTTTAATTTATAAGGTCTTCTTGGAAGATGAGGTGCCTTTTTTGCAAACTCAGATTGCTGATGAACAAGTCATCGAACTGAAAGAACAATTAAGGGCACATCAAGTTATATACGAGGGAGATATCCCTACAGAAATATTTGACGCCAGTTATTTAGTGGTTCAAAATTATTATATGGAAGCGGTGACAATAGCTGAATTTTTCTTAAATGATTATGTTGTAGAACGTACAGCGGAAGAAATTAAGGTAGAAGATGAAAACACAGGAGCTACGATCATTCAATCGGAAAAAGGGAAAACAAAGATAAATATACCGGGAGGCTGGGTGCCTGACCAGGAGAGATTAAATGATGACCCTATTTTAAATAGGGAAGCGGCACAACAACAGGTAGATGCGTTGCGTGAAAAATGGGAATTACCAGAAAACCTGGCATTTTATCGTATGTATAACCATTCAGCAGTGGATCCATCTAAGCACGAAACAAATTATAATTTTCACGAGGACGAGTTAATGACCTTAAAATACTACCAAGAAATAGAAGAGGATACCTTATATGGGGGATATATGAAGGTTCATGTATCCGAATCTGGGATCGTGGGTATAGAATTTTATTTCTTGGAATCAATGGGATATATGGAGGATTCCATAGATGTTATACCTGCCTCAACTGCTTTGCTAAGACTGCTTGATTATATGCCTGATAGCGATGAAGTCAGGGAAATAACCAGCATTGCTTTTGGTTATTATACCGAAGAATATCTGGCTGATGAATGGGAAGCTGTGCCAGTTTGGCGATTCGAACTGGATGAAGCGACCCAGTATTATATTAACGCCTTTACGGGTGAATTAGAAGATGAAGGAGGTATTTAAATGTTGTGGAGAGGCGAGGAAATGGAACAGAAAGCACTGGATAGCGCTGTATCAGAGATACTGGTGGCTGCTAGAACAGCGCCTAAAGCAAAAGGTATTGATAACCTCGTTACAGCTGTGGCCACTGATGGAACGATTGAAAAACTGAGAAACCATATGGAAAACCTGGCGGAAAAAACAGGGGCCCAATTTTTAAAACGCGACGCAGAAAATTTAAAAAATACACCTTATGTAATTTTATTGGGCACAAAAATCAATCCTGTAAATGTGCCATACTGCGGTTACTGTGGGTATAAAGATTGTCAAGAGAACCGAGCTAATGATGGCATCTGTGCTTTTAATACGGGAGATCTGGGCATTGCCCTGGGGTCAGCTGTAAGCAAAGCCGCTGATCTACGGATTGATAACAGAATCATGTTTTCTGCTGGCAAAGCGGCTTCAGAGCTATCATTACTTGGTGATGATGTCAGCATTATTTATGCCTTACCCTTATATATAGGGGGAAAAAACATCTATTTTGATAGGTAATGATATCATGGAATAACCCGATATAACAAAAAGAAAGATGGGATATTAAATGCGACTTTACTTGATTCGTCATGGGGAAACTATAGGCAACAGCGAAAAACGTTTCCAAGGGAAAAAGGATTATGAGCTGTCTTTATCCGGTCAAAAGCAAGCAGAACAAATTGCAGACAGGTTAAAAAACTTAGAGATTGATTATCTTTACAGCAGTACGTTAAACCGGGCTGTCAATACGGCTGAAATCATTAACAAGCATCATTCCCTGACAATAATTCGAAGAGAAGCGTTGGATGAGTATTGCTGGGGTGTTATAGAAGGATACAACAGGGAGGAGATCCATAGAGATTTTCCCCGTTTGGGTGCAAAAATGGAAAAGGACTTTTTTAGTGCTTCCATACCTGGTGAAGAAGGGCTGAATAACTTTTTTTCTAGGTTGAAAATATTTGAAAACCATCTCAGAGCCATGGCTACTAAAACTGACAATGTAACTGTCACTATAGTAACCCATGGGAGAGTGATTGGTGGACTCACTGCTCTTTTATCAGGCTATGATTTTTTTTCTACACCATGGCCTTTCGTTTTTTCTAATGCTTCGTTAACAGAATTGGAGTTTTGGCAAAAATACAGCAAATTCAGATTGAGAGCACTCAATGATTTATGCCATTTGCGGTAATAAGGACGAAGCCTGCAATAATGGAGGGGAGAACATGAGAGTAGCGATTTTATCGAGTGGCAGTAAAGGGAATGCCATATACATAGAAACCCCACAAAGCAAAGTATTGATAGATGCCGGCCTTTCGGCTAAAGCCATATCTGAAAGACTCTTAGATGTTGGAACTTATCCTGAAGAACTGTCAGCTGTATTTGTCACACATGAACACCTTGACCACATCAAGGGGGTAGGCGTTTTAGGGCGAAAATTTTCCCTACCGGTATTTGCAACCCAAAAGACTTGGGAATGCATGGAAACCAAGGTGGGCCTATTGAATGAAGGTCAAAAATGTACGATAAAGAAGCAGGGGTTTTTATTCAATGATATGCAATTTGTTGCTTTCCCGGTTTCCCACGATGCTGTAGATCCCATAGGATTTGCCATTGTCAATAATGGCAAAAAATTGGGCATTGCTACGGATTCTGGCGTAATCACCCCACCTATGAAGGATTTTCTACAAGGATCGCATGGATTAATCTTGGAGTGTAATCATGATAAAGAGCTTTTAGAAAGGAGCCATTATCCTTTTCCTTTGAAGCAAAGGATTAAAAGCCGAATAGGGCACCTTTCTAACGAGGAAACCATTCAAGCGCTGCCTTATTTAATCGATAGTCATGTGGAGAAACTAATATTGGGACATTTGAGTGAAGACAATAATAGACCAAACTTGGTTCGAGAAATGGCCCTAGATGCTCTTACTCGTATTAAAAAGTTACAGGAATTGCACATTGATGTTCATAATGGCTATCTAGATGTGGTTGAGCAAAGTGGAGACATCGTACATTTTTATTTGTAAGATACTTTTTCTAAAAGAGGTTATGACAAGATGAAAAAGGAAAAGCAAGGGGAGGCTAGATAAAGTGAGAGTTCTTGTAAATGTATTCTTGTAAAACGCTAATTGAACCCTTCGTTTTGCTTATGCTATAATCTATATAATTAGCAAGTAGTATTGGAGGGGTTGAAATGGCATTTCGTGAAAAAATGGGCACGGGTTTTTTTACCGTTTTGTTTGTCGCACTAGTTGGTGCTATTATTGGAGGTGTGATGACTGCTATTGTGCTGCCTCCTGTGGTAGAAGGGCAGCTTCCAAATGAAAAAGAACATACTATAGGCAACGAGCAAACTGCCGATAATCTTTCTAACGAAAAAAGTGAAGGAACCGGCTGGGAAGACATAGACCCTGAAAATTATCAGGATACTCCACAAGCCAGAGCAGCTAGAGAAGCCATGCCGTCTGTGGTAGGGATAACAAGTCAAGCCGATATGTGGGGCGAGCGAATGGAAAGAGGTGCTGGATCTGGTGTTATTATAGATCCTGAAGGTTTAATTGTGACCAACTACCATGTCATTCAAGCTTCGGATGAAGTTGTGGTTACTATGGGTGATGGGGAAAGTGCCCCCGCTGAAATTATCGGGGAAGACCCAGAAACGGATTTAGCTGTTTTAGAGGTTGATCTTGACGAGCTTGATGATGAAACGTTGCCCGCTGCAAGCTTTGGTGATTCTGATGAACTGGTGCCAGGAGAGTTAGCTGTCGCTATAGGCAATCCCTTGGGGTTAAAATTTCAACAATCCGTTACGTCAGGTGTGGTTAGTGCTACAGACCGTTCTATTAGAGTGGGAGATGACTATATTACGCTAGTGCAAACAGATGCAGCTATTAACCCTGGCAATAGTGGCGGGCCATTGGTAAATGCCATGGGAGAAATTATTGGAATTAACAGTATTAAAATATACGAGCCTGGTGTGGAAGGTATGGGATTTGCTATTCCTAGCAATACAGTTCAGGATATTGTAGGCGAGTTAATTGAAAAGGGCTATGTAGAAAGGCCGTGGATAGGCATTTATGTAAGCGAAATTGATCCTATGACAGCAGAAATGTTTGACCTTCCCGTGGAATATGGGGTAATTGTAGAAGAAATTGAACCCGGAAGTCCTGCTAATATAGCTGGACTTCGGCAGGGGGATATTTTAATTGCCATGAATGATAGAGACATAGATAATTTAGCAAAACTCCGGAAAATTCGAAATGATTTTGAAGTAGGTGATACGGTGGAAGTGACTTTGATTAGAGAAGGGGAAGAAATAACGACTGATTTGACATTGGAAAGCGAGCCCAGGAGAAGGGATTAATACAATATGAAATTTTGGCGGTTTACGTTAAGAATTGAATCAATATAGTGGCCTTTTTTGTCTAGACCAATTAATTAACAGCCGGGGCTTCCTGGCTGTTAATTAATTGGATGGTTTGTAAGTATGCCAAGCGTTCTTATCTTTAGCGGGAGGGGGATACAATGCAAGTCTCTATTATAGCAGTAGGCAAACTAAAAGAAAGCTATTTATTGAAAGGCATTCAAGAATATCAAAAACGACTCCAA
>CAZARY010000042.1:12213-12748 GCA_964487675.1 uncultured Clostridia bacterium
GGGTTGGTTTAAACTATCAATTTAAATATTATAGATTTAGCAAAACTAAAATAAATCTTTTTTTTGAATGGATTTAAATAATAAAAAACACGACTCCAACCTTATGCCAAAATAAACATTGAGGAAATTAAAGCTTCGCCTGTACCAAGGAATTCCCACCAAGGAGAAGTAGAAGAAGTACTGCAAGCAGAAAGTAACCGTCTATTTTCTAAACTGGGTTCCCCGGGCTACTTAATTGCGCTTGATTCGAAAGGAAAACAGTTCACATCAGAAGGCTTTGCTTCTCATATTCATAAGCTGATGACTGGTGGTCATAATAAATTTACTTTTGTCATCGGTGGCACGCTAGGATTGTCTTCTTCTATCAAGAATCAGTCTGATTTAAAGGTCTCTTTTTCTAAATTCACTTTTCCTCATCAGTTGATGAGATTAATTTTAATGGAGCAAATATATAGGTGTTGTAAAATCATTTGGAAAGAACCGTATCACTACTGATTATATAATAGAAATAAGATATGATGCAGGCGAATTCACC
>CAZARY010000043.1:0-12557 GCA_964487675.1 uncultured Clostridia bacterium
CGTGGAAAGCTTTATAACATGGTTTCCCTTCTATGGGCAATGAGCTTTTATGCCAGGTTTTCATCACGTTGTTAACGTGCCTAACGGTAAGATCGGGATTCAGCACTGCAATGCCATCCTGGATGCTCTCCAACACACTTTCAAAAAGATGATTTTGTTTTCTTAGTTCGTTCACGAGCATTTTATAACCGGTGACATTCTGTATCTGTTCTACGATAAATTCTATCTCTCCGCTTTCGTTGAATACAGGTTGAGACCTTATTTTGAGGAAAATACCTTTCTCGTGAAAGTGCTTTTCTACTTCTTGGGGCTGACCGGTTTCTAGAACCTGGCTAGTAGGGCACGAATCACAAGGTTTTTCTCGCCCCAGCAAATGATAGCATTTTTGCCCGTTAACCGCCGCCGAATCTAAACCTAAAAAATCATACCCCGCCTGATTATATCTCATTATAGTATGATCCGGATACTGAATTCCTACTATATCAGGAATAGCATTCAAACTTGCTTCTAGTAGATTTTGGCTCTGCAGTATCTCTTTTTCTTTGACCTTCATTTCGTGGATATCTATGTTGCTGCCCACAATTCTTTTTGGATACCCAGAAGCATCTTTTTCTACCACTTTGCCTCTTCCTCTTATCCATTTGTAACTGCCATCTTTGGCTTTAGCTCGAAATTCATTGTAAAACTCCTTTTTATCACCGGCAAACATTGCTTCTATTTCTTTTTCCATAGACCGCCTGTCTTCCGGGTGAATCAAGCGGCGCCAAGTTTCCAGATTGGCCTCAAATTCTCCTGGTTTGTACCCCAACATTGTATAATAATTATCGCTTAAATAGGCCTCCCCAGATTCCACATTCCAATCCCAAATCCCATCGCTGGTAGCTTCCATAGCTTTATAAAAAGTTTCTTGTGTTTCTTTCAAATCTTTTTCTGCTTGTTTCAATTCGGTAATATCTATCCCGAAGGACTGGATCTCTGTAATGTTCCCTTCTTCATCAAAAATTGGGTGATCTGTCCAGCGCTGCCACTTGGTTTTGCCTTTAACCGTTACTCTGTTTTCATAAGATATAGGTTCCTTTTTCTGAACCAGCTTATCAATTTTATTCTTGATAAAATCGTGTTCCTCTTCAGGGACAAAGTCCAGGAACTTTCTTTGGTAGAGGTCAGCGTTTTGAAGACCAAAATACTCCATAAATGCTTGATTGGCAAAAGTAAGGGTGGTGTCATTCTTAAATCGACAAATAAGCTCTTTCTGGCTGTTCACAATGTTTTTATATCTTTCCCGGCTGTATTTTAACTCTTTTTCTAGCTGACTTTTTTCCGTAATATCTTCCGCTGAGCAGACCACATATTTCACATTATTCTGTTTATCAAGTTTAGGTACCTTGAGAATAGCAAGCAACCGTGGTTCACCATCTCCATTTTTTATCCATTCCTCCGAATAAATCTCTTGTTTCGATTCAAATACCTTTTGATTCCCCTCCACGCAGACATCCGTTTCTCCCGGATCCAATAAATCATACAGACTTGTGTTGCTAAGTTTTACTTTATCTATACCCATAAAATCAGCGTGGGCCTGGTTCACCGCACCGTAAGTATGACTGTCTTTTAAAAACCAGACTTGAAAATTGGTATAATCTAAGAGCAGAGCCTGTTCTTCGATTTTCCGTTGATAATCAAACTCGGCCCGCAAACGCTTAATAGTCGCAGCAATTTGATTGATATACATCTCCACAAGCTCTTGGTGAACCAAAGATTGACCGCTCGGCATGAACAAAGTCATAATTCCCAGGGGTTCATTCATATAGCTCATCTCCATAGCATATATGTCCCCGGGGCAGAGGCTTTTCTCTGCTTTTTTCAGCACATTTGCTATAGAAGAATGTCTATCATAGTAACCTACTTCTTGAAAAGAAGCAAACTTTACTAATTTTCCCTGGCTCCCAAGCTGCATCTTATGATAATCCGTCTTCCATCTTGCGCCCTCTAAATTAAAATTAAATAGCTGCTTTGCTTTATTGAATTGCTCGTCATCCGCAGAAAAAGCTTGAGTAACGGTGATCTCCTCTTCTTCAGGTGATATTAAGTTTAAAAACACAAAATCTGCTTCCGCTAATTCCATTACCGTATCGGTAAAAAATTGATAATCCAGGTTTTCTAATGACATACCCTGACAACGCCGGGTATATTCCATAGCTTTTTCAGTTTTTTCTTTTTCTGTTTTTATGGGCGTAATATCTCTAAAAATGGTTGTAAAAAAGCCTCTACCATGACTAAAGGCTGTAATTTCATACCATCGGCCCAGCGGTTCTAAATAAGCTTGGAATATTTCCTTCCCTCCATGTGCAGCAATTTCACCATACTTGCCAATCCAATCAAAATCAGAGTTTTCTATGCCTGGCAAAGCTTCCTTTACCGTTTTCCCAATAACCTCTGCCTTGCCCAATCCGGTAAGCTGGGCAAAATGGTCATTCACATCTAGAAACTTATAGTCAACAGGATTGCCTTTATCGTCGTAAATCACCTGGTGATGCGCAAATCCATCCACCAGATTTTCTTTAATGTCGTTTTCAATATACTCCGCTTTTTTAAAGTCAGACACACTTTTTCCCTCCATCATGATCGGCCATCACAAATATAAGATTACTGAAGATAATACCTTAACGTTTATATTATAATTGTTTTACTGTCATGCTACAAATAGCGATGGCGAAGGATGTTACTTAGATAATATATTTTTAAACACAGCAACTATATGCTAATTATAACTATTTTTACCTTTAAGATTAATTTACCAGAAATTTATAATATCTACAAATCTTGATTTTGCAAACCCTCTCCTATCTCCTGTCAACATTCGAGAGCAATTTTCGGAATTTGATGGTATGTCACAAGCTTATCCCTCTTCTTCCACTGTCACTTCAACCGTGCCTTCGACCTTTTTTAGCACAGACACATCATCTGTAATTTTTCCCACCACGTTGACGGGCCCAGCCGCCCGTATTTCATCTCCACGACTGGCCGGGGTAGGGCCGTAAAATATGCAAAATGCTTGGATATCGGGCCAATAAGCCAGGTCTCCTCTTTGCACAACCTCTTGAGCCTCCTCTTCCAACGGCGCCTCCACGGCTGTGGAAAAATAAATCTCTTCCCCCCAAGTACCGCCTTTCCCCTGCAGCGGCAAGGCTTGATAAATTTTTTCTCCAGTTTGCGTTTTGTACAAATCAGCTTTTAATTCTATTTGATCCCCGATCTTTATTTTGATATTCATGATAAATCTCCCCCTTGTTTTATGAATAAATTGATCAATTCTAAGTAAACCACTTTGAATTACATTGAGCTGTATTAGTTATTTCGAGCTGCTTTAAAAATATCCTTCCTTTAAAACTTTTTCTGAGGCCAATCAAACCTGATTAAAAAAAGCGCTATTTAATAATCAATTTATTCGTGATGAAGTTTCCTGGTGGAAAATAAAAAAAGAACAGAAAAAATGATTAAGCTTATACCCTGAATCAAAAAGCTGCTTCCTGCCCTTAATACACCGAGAGCAGGAAGCAGCTTAAACTCGCTAATTCAATCATGCTATTCACATAAAACACACAGTCTATTGATAAGCATACATGTTACCGCATATGCAAGTTTTTAGCGCAGATAAAGGATAGTCCATTTTCTGTAAGTGCTTTAGCTGTTTTGTTAAGAGCTTCGTGTTTATCCAGATAATTTTGTTCAAGTTTCGGCATATCCCCGGATTCTTCAATATCTTCTTTGTTTCTGAAATAATCTAAAATATCCGAAGGATGCTCTCGTTGCTGTTCCACTTCTGGTTCGCCGCCTTCATGCTTGGCCGCAATATTAGGCACTTCTCTGGCAACTTCCAAAAGTTCATCGCGCCTGTTATAGGGCTGCTGCACAATGCTCTTATACGTTTCCGTGATATGATGCTCGATCCGCATATTGTTTTCCAGGTCTAACTGACGCCTTATCTCTGCGCTCTTTCGAATCGTATCGGCATTTACCGAGTTGGCTGGGTTGAACCCAACCAGCGGCGTAGTACCATCTTCCCTGGCAAAAAGCTTCGCCATGGATAGCGTCCACCAAACGGAAAATGGATTATCGTGCCCGGTAAATACCGAGATTTTAAATGAGATGTCAATACCCATTTTGTAAAGCATAAAACCAACCATGATGGTTCCAGGATTGATGTTTAGCACTTCGTTGATGCCATACTTGGTATAATAGTACAGCAACTCATCTGCCCATTTAATTGCGTAATCATTCGGCTGTCCTATCCCGCCAAAGTATCCTGTGATGGTTTCCGGGCCACCGAGGTGAATATTGGATCCATCGGTTCCCTTTGTATCCAAAGCTTCTACATAACTGGCCCCAACAATCTTCATAGCAGCCGCCACCGCCAGAGTATCTCCTTGGTCCCTTTCCTGTTCATGCATTTTTCGAACTCGGATAAACCTGCCCGGCATAATTTCCCGGTTTTCAATGGCCTGCTTGGCCTCTTGAATTAACCAGGGGAAGTACTGAAAAGCGCTGATTTCCAAAGTAACCGCTTTTCCTTCATTAAAATACATACGATCTGCCTTGTCTCCCAACAACCCACGCCTATAATCCGAGATAGATACAAAAGATCCTTTATCCCTTTCCGCCATCAACCATTCCAAATCTTTTAGGTAAGGGGAATCCAAGTTTTTTAACCGGTTCATCAAGCTATGAAGGCCTTTTGCTTCTCTTGCCTTAGCGTTAATTTCCTCCGGGGTGCCGTACTTATTCACCACCCGAGTCAACTCATTTACCAGCTCATTGTCCCTGCTGGCCAAAATACAATTAATTTCCTCTAACACCTGTGGATCTATCATCAGCCGCTCCCTCACTCAAACACCCCCTTAAAATTTTATGTTGGGTTACGAGCTATTTTGATTTGGTTTCCCTAAAACCCTTTTTCCCAATTCGCTTTTATTTCCTGTATTCATCAAATAGCTTTTCAAACTCTTCTTTGCTGTCTTTTATGTGATAGACATAATCGTCAGTGGGAAATTCTTCATTTCTAACTTCTTTTACATACTGTTTAAAGCCATTTATGGATTCTTCAGCCACGCTGGCATATTTTTTAACAAACTTCGGGGTAAAAGCCTGGAACTGCCCGAGCATATCTCCGCATATCAAAAGCTGACCGTCAGCTGGTCCAGCTCCTATTGAATAAACGGGTATTTCCAATCTTTCTCTAATAAATGCAGTGACATCAGGGGGCACAGCCTCAATTAGTAGAAAATCAGCGCCGGCGTCCTCTACTGCAACCGCATCTTCTATGACTAAACGCGCGTTTTTCACGGTGCGGCCCTGAGCTTTGAATCCTCCCAGCTGACCTGAGCTCTGGGGGGTCAACCCGATGTGTCCCATAACAGGAATGCCGGCATTAGAAATTGCTGTTATTTGGCTGGCAACCCGCACGCCGCCTTCTAGTTTAACGCAGTCCATGTCTGCTTCCTTGATAAAACGACCCGCATTCTCCACCGCCTGCTCGTCGGATATTTGATATGAAAGGAATGGTAAATCGCCAACCACCCAGGTGTTAGGAGCGCCCCGCCTAACCGCCTGGCTGTGTCGTATACAGTCTTCCATGGTTACCGGCTCAGTTCCCTGATATCCCAGAACAACCATTCCTAGAGAGTCTCCTACCAGGATCATGTCCATATCCGCTTCCTCGCAGAAAAGTGCGGTGGGGTAGTCATAAGCTGTCACCCATGCTACCTGTCTTCCTTCCCTTTTCATTTTGTAAAATTCGTTAATGTTTTTCTTTTTCTTTTCAGCCATTTGTCACCCTCCTAAAAAAATTTTGAGTTCTTCATATTAAAGCGCTCCTTTAATTTAGCGCCTTATAAATACTAACTGTGCTAATCCTGTCTAAATTCTTTTATGCCCAATTTTTGGTTGTGCCGCGAATTATTAAGGCTTTGGAATATACAGGTCATCCACATTTTGTTGGGATAATTTAATGTCAGGCTGGTTCTTCTTAATAAAGTCAATGACAAATTCCGCCCATTTGATTTTATTCCTGTTCAGCGTCAACATGTGATCCAGGTTTGCCCAGGGCGCGTAGCCTTCTGTAGAAGAAGTTTCGGGTTCAAATTTAAAATAGCAGGGTGAGTAGATCCTGGCCACCTCGTCAGCCTCGTAAAATCGCTGATTCCCACCAAAAGACTCAAATGTCCAGATATAAAAGTCTATAGGGACATCTACAACTTCACGAATCGACGCTAAGATTGGCAAAGGAAGATCAGCAATGGGGTTAAATGAGCTGGATCCCAAATCTTCTGCAATCTTGGCTCCGGCCGCCGAACTAACCCCAGCCCAAACTGAAAGTTTTAAAGCTACATCTGTGGGGAAGTTCCCCTGCTTCTGCATTTCATTGATTAGGTACATCAATCCCATATCCATAATCATAAATCCTCTAATACCCAGATCGTACATCCGATAAATATCTCCTATTACTTTTCGCAGTTCATCGGAACCTCGGTGCTGTTGACCCGTTCGCCTCCCCTCTGTAGAAAAAAATTGCCGGCCCTGATCCCAGCTATTTCTCGGGCCGGGCACTGCTATAACTTCCATATTTTCTTCAGCGGCCATCTGTGCAAAGTCTTTGATTTCTTGATCGCTGTACAAACATCCACCGGCCACCAAAGAAATTAGCCTGTGTACGGGTACGCCGCGTTTGTTCTTTTCATCGATCAAAGCTTCCAGTACTTTCGGGCCTTCAATTCCAGACATTTCGATCCTATAATCGCTGCCATCAGGAAACGATTTTTGTGACGTAGGAAGCTTGTACCTGTCTCTTCCCGGTATTCCTGCCTGCTCCATGTGCTTTGAGATTTCTTCCAATTTCATTTGATTACACCCTCCTTCTTAAGAGCCATAACTTTATCAATATACAGAAAGGCTTTCTATATATTGTATTCGCGATAGACTATTAAAAACCTGTGAATTATCTTTCTTTTTCTAAATACCAGCTTTTTCTTTCTTTGGCTGAAGCTAATCGTTGTTCCACCAAAGTCTTAGCGGCTGCGTCAGTGGTAATGTTTTCTGTCTCCGCTAACTCTATAACATACTTGATATTGCGGGAAATATTACCTTTCACTTCAGTATAGGCTCTATCCTGGTCATAACCTTGACCGACAAACTGGTGTGTATTGGCGATCACACCCCCGGCACTCATAATATAGTCAACTCCATATACGATGCCTCTCTCTTTCAACATATTCCCGTGACGTTCTACATCCGCCAACTGATTATTTGCGGCGCCAGCGACAAGTTTGCATTTTAGTTCAGGTATCGTATCATCATTCAAAACGCCACCAAGCGCACACGGAGAAAAAATATCCACTTCCTGACGATAGATCTCCTCCGGTGCCACAATATTTACATCCATTTGACGTGAAACTTCGTCCAATTTTCGTTGAGAAACGTCTGTGACAAATATTTCTGCTCCTTCTTCTACTAATCTTTTTGCCAATGCAGCCCCCACACTGCCTACGCCTTGAACGGCTATCGATTTGCCGGCAAGAGAGGAGGAGCCAAAAACCACTTGGGAAGCCGCTTTCATCCCGTGATACAAACCAAAAGCAGTGGCTCCTGAAGTGCTGCCCACCCCACCATAAGAGCTAGGTAATGCAACAGTGTGAGCCGTTTCTTTAAGTATAACGGTCATATCCTGCTCATCTGTGCCAATGTCAACACCTGTTATATAGCGCCCCCCCAAGCTATCTATGAGTCTGCCAAAAGCTCTCAGTAAATCCTCATTTTTAATTTTTTCTGAGTCGCCGATTATAACGGCTTTTCCACCGCCATAATCGATCCCGCCGGCTGCATTTTTGAATGTCATGGCTCTAGCCAACTTCAAACAATCTTTCAGCGCTGTTTCTTCCGATTCATATACCATCATCCTCGTACCGCCCATAGAAGGACCCAGGGTGGTATCATGAATCGCAATAATTGCTTTTAAACCCGACCGCTCGTCATAACCGTGCACAACCTGTTCAAAATTGTCCTGCGCCAATAAGTCAAACATTATTTTCATTTCCCTCCTTTTGATTATAATTTCCCCTTGGCCATTAGCCTGGCTTGCTTAAAACGACGAAGCAGAATTGCTGATATAGGAGCCACTACCGCGCCCAAACCCAAAATGACAAAAGGCAGGCCCCAATTTTCTCCATACATTGGATCTGCTGCGTCAGGGTTTTGAAATTCTACCGCCAGTCCAAAAATGAATGGAGATATCACCGTCATTGAATAGCCTACTGCAGACTGAACACCCAGGGCAGTGCCTCTGATTCTGGTTATCACCATTTCTGTCAAACCTGCTTTGTAAATACCAGAATCAGCTACGACCCAAAAACCGATCCAAAAGCCAACAATCGTTACCAACACCAGGGACTGCCCGTGCAAGTACCCGAACACCAGCTGAGCCAGCAAACTCAACACGGAACAAACAAAGATGGTTACCGTCCGACCCCACTTATCAGCCGCAATGCCCATGAGGTAAACAGCAGGAGCGCCACTCACAATGATTAGCGCTGCTAAAAAGCCACCTACGGCTACTGCTTCACCGGCATCATATCCCACCTGTAAAGCGCATGCACTCATAAATGGGCCAATCCATCCCCAAAAAGCGTAAAGTTCCCACATATGACCCATGTAACCGCAAGAAATAACAATTGGCCCTGAGTACCCCCCTTCCGGCGCTGGCTTTGGTTGGACCGTAGGGGGAGTTTTCGCTGCTTGCCTATCACCTAAAAGCGTGGTCGGCTCTGCGTCATTATCTTGTTTTTGATTGTCTTCCCTTGCCAGTTCAGAAGAAGAAGTATCGGTCACATCTTCTAAATCAGGCGATTCAGCATATTTAAATACCAAAAAAGCAGCAAGAAAAGCCGGCAGTGAAGTAAATA
Organism: uncultured Clostridia bacterium; assembly: GCA_964487675.1. Lineage (GTDB taxonomy): Bacteria > Bacillota > Natranaerobiia > Natranaerobiales > Natranaerobiaceae > CAZARY01. The sequence continues at coordinate 8,952 of CAZARY010000043.1, forward strand.
TAATCCCAATCTCCCATCCAAAGTTAGCTGCCAAGGGAGAAGCGATAAAATAACCGCCACCATAAGCTAGGGTTAGGGCGCCAGTATAGGCGCCGATCACTTTACCCCGTTCCTCCGGAGGAAACCAGTTAGACAGAAAAGACATGCCGGGCACATAAATGGCTCCTGCTGACAAGCCCGTTAAAAGACGCAATATCAGGATCGACCAAAACCCAAACGATAAAAAAACAAACAAGGTAGAAAAAACTGCCGTACAAAGGGTTGCCCAGGCTACAACTTTCTTTTCTCCAACTTTGTCAGCCAACCACCCAGTTAATACCACCACGATGACATACCCTAGCTGAAAAGCCGAGAGAATGATCCCCATCTGGTCAGATGAAAGGCCAAAGTCTCTGGCTATATAGCTCATCACTGCGGAAAAATTATACCAGGGTAAATAACCAAGCACCATGGATATGACCATAACCAGGAAGATTCTGGTTTTTTTTGCTATAGGCATAAGCTGATCCCTATCTTAGTATATTTGGCTAAATGCCTTTTTTACCTTTATAATCGTTTCTTATGCTGACTTTTATATTGTTGAGATGTTGTTCCATAGCTTCAGCGGCTTTTTCACTGTCACCCTTTTCAATAGACTCAAGTATCCTGGTATGTTCCGCTATGGACGTTCGGTATCTATGGGTGGTAATAAACTTGTGTAAATACAATCGTGTAAACTCTTTGATGCTCGCCAAGAATTGGATTAAAATCGTGTTTTTAGCTGCTCTCGCAACGCCTAAATCAAACTTAACATCACATTCAGCTTGTTCTTCCTGGGTTTTTGCAGCTCGTGCCTTATTCAGGGCCTCTTTAATTTCTGCTATATCCGCTTCGCTGGCCCGCTGGGCTGCCAGTCTGGCCTGTTCCACCTGGATAAGCTCTCTTGCTTCAAAAAAATACTCTATGTCCTTGGTGAGCAGTAGTGGATAAGCCAAAGCTTTGATGCTTTCCTCTTCTCCCACACTTTCCATTAAGTAAATCCCTTTGCCGGGAATGGTTTTAAACAATCCCAGCTTGCTCAATGTTTTTATGGCTTCCCGAATGGAAGTTCTACTTACGCCAAAATATTCCGCCAATTTACGTTCCGAAGGCAGCTTCTCGCCAGGTAGAAGTTTTTTCTGCACAATCAACTCAATCAGCTGGTCAATGACACTGTCGCTTAACCTGGTAGGTCTTAATTTCTTTATGTCCATCTCATTCATTATAGTTTTGCCCCCCTGTATTTAAAAGGTTACCCGGAATATAGCCGTATATAAAAATATTTTCGATAGAATTTTTTTACTGGTATTCTGGTATAACCAGTTGACCACTTTTTGAACAATTTCTACGCCAAACTTGAAAATCCTGCTAATATTTAAAAACTTCATAAATTTCCCGTACGGGCTATGAGATGTGCTTTAATCCATGTTTTTTCTGCTCTAACCCCAAATAAAAATAAACCATTTGATGGACTGAGTTTTTATTTTATCTAATCCCTTTACTCTTTTTTTGTTTCCAAAATAGTTTTTCTCTGTGCCAGCAAGTATTATTGTCCGCGTATTCATTCAAAGCCTGTGGGTGGTCTTCCCTGTAGTGGCCACCACGACTCTCTCTCCTCATTAAAGCCGCTTCAGCTACCAATCGCATCAAATCAGCAGTGGCTTCTGCAGTATATGTATCCAGGCAAAGCAATTCTGTCTCATACATATTGCTTTGGAATGTTTTTGCTTTTTCAATAGTAGTTTTTAAATTCTTCTGGTTCCTCAGTGGATTTAGCCCCCAGAAAAAAATGGCTTTGATTTCTTTCATAAGATTTCTGATTTCTTGGCTTGAGCTCTTTTGACAGTTCTCCACACCTCGTTTATTGATCAAAGGGTTGTGAATACGTATGTCCTCCCACCGAGCCGGAAGAATGCTTTTCTCCGTGCCGTGAGATTCATTTTCCAAATCAACTGCAATGCTTCCGGCAGCCAGATAGCCAAACGTCAATGCTTCCGTCAAAGCATTGCCCCCTAATCTATCTCCTCCATGCAGTCCGCCGGTAACTTCGCCCGCCGCGTATAGGCCGGGTACATCAGTGCGACCACCGGTATCTATACAAACGCCCCCCACGGTAAAATGAGCCACTGGCCGTACCCGAAAAGGATACTTGTTAAAATCAAATTTGTTGTTATATAACCCCGAATATCCAGGAGCTTGACCCGTCAAATCCATCCAGACCGCCTGTTCTTTCCATTCTTTTTCCATACTGATGGCCAATACATCTCGGTGCTCCGACACCGCTTCTGAAATTGTTATGCCCTCACCCAAATATTTGGCCAACAGATCTTCACCTTGATCATTGTATAACTTTCCTTTATCCAAAGAAGGGTTCGTCACCATATACTGAGGAAGGCTTTTTTCGTAATAGCCTAAGGGATAATACTGAATGAATTCTAGATCTCTCAATGCCGCGCCGGCGCGATAAGCTAGAATCAGTCCTTCCCCTACCATAGCAGGGGGGTTATCATTCCTTGCTACCGCGCCCGCAAAACCACCAGTCGCCAAAACCACACAATCAGCCTGGATCATCAAAGGCTCCCCCTGGGGATTCATAACCAGCGCCCCCTTACAATTTCCATCCACTATAAGCAAATCTAAAGGAAGGTGAAACGTCAAAAGCTCAATATCCTTTTTCTTAACCTCGGCCACTAATCCATCTGTGATGGCCGCGCCCGGTATTGACCTGTCTCCAGCATTAACACGATAGCCTTTTTCAAATCCCTGGAGGGAGAGTCCTTTTTGTTGTATATAATCAAACGCTTCGCCCTGGTGACTTACCATTGCCTCAACCAATGAACGATCGTTGAGATAGCTTCCGGTTTGTAGGGTTTTTTCAATATGTTTTTCAGGCGCTAACTTTTCTCCCATGGCATTAAAAATTCCCATAGAAAAAGCGGTATTTGAAGCCTTGCCAGCCCCTTTTTTAGTCACGATCGTCACATCAAATCCTTTATCCTTTAACCTAATAGCTGCCGTAAGCGCTGCTAAACCACTCCCCAGAATAAGAACTCCTGTTTCTTTTGCGTGTTTCATAAGATTTTCACCCCAGTCTCAATAATTTTTCCCTCGAGCTATGAATTCCATTTTGCCTGCCTTGATTCCTCCCCGATTGCAATCGAACAAAGTAGATCTAATGCTCAGCTATTTTCCTTTATCAAATAAGCACTGAAACAGTACTGCTTTTAAAGCAAAATATTTGAATAGTCAAAACTTTATAGTCCTTTGTGCCTAATTTGTAGAAAATTTAGAAAAAAGTTTAGATTTGCTGTAAACTATTATGATAAAATGTTTTTTGAATAGAGTTAATATATGGAAGCTTTTTGTGTTTTATTCCTTTTGATTAATTCCGACCCGCATACTCGTGACTTTAGTCATGAGTTAGGGTCGGTTATTTATACATATGTCATTAAAATATAAAATTTTAACTACTGTTATCACTTGTTATAAACAATTACATATGTTATAATAAAATAGAGGTGGTCATTATGTCTGAAGTGACTAAAGGTAGAGGGTATGTTTATTCGTTACAATATCATATAGTTTGGT
>CAZARY010000044.1:0-12458 GCA_964487675.1 uncultured Clostridia bacterium
ATGTAAAAGCTGCCATGGTAGGTCTTCTGGAGCCCGAATACAAAGAAGTGGTACAGGGACAGGTAGAAGTTCGGCAAACCTTTAAAATATCAAGAGTAGGGACTGTTGCCGGTTGTTACGTGACGAATGGCGTGATTAAAAATGACTCAAATATTCGAGTTATAAGAGATGGGACAGTTGTACACGAAGGCACTTTAGCGAGCCTAAAAAGATTCAAAGATGATGTAAAAGAAGTGCAGCAAGGTTATGAATGCGGGATTTTATTAGATAAATTTAATGACATTAAAGAAGGAGATGTATTTGAAGCATATACCTATGAGGAAATAAAACCCGAACTTTAGGGGTTCAGATTAATTTGGGTAGGTGACTATTGATGAGCAAACAAAGAAAAGAAAAATTACAAGAACAGCTGAAACAAGAAGTGAGTGATATCTTACAAAATGAAATCAAAGACCCAGGGATAGGCTTTGTAACCGTCACTTCTGTAAATCTATCCGGTGATTATCGTCATGCTAAAATTTTTGTTAGTATCTTTGACAATAAAGAAAAACAAGAAGAAACCATGCAGACACTAGAAAAAGCTACTGGTTTCATTAGATCCGAAGTGGCAAAAAGAGTAAAATTACGTCACATTCCTGAATTGGTTTTTATTTTTGATGAATCTATAGAACACGGAGATCATATTAACAAATTGCTAAAAGAATTGAGACAAGGGAACGATAATAATAATGAGAAAGAATAATGGAGTGGAATGTATGCAAAATTTTGGTGATTTGGAGATATTGCTCCAGCGCTGTCAGGACTATGTGGTCACTTGTCATGAAAATCCTGACGGGGATGCTCTGGGCGCTGCAAATGCCATGGCCATGGCATTAGAGAAAATGGAAAAAAATGTTACACTATTATATCCAGAAGAAATACCGAGAAAATATTACTTTTTACCGAGGGCAACGAATTGGCATGACCTAAATAAAACTGAAGAGGCAGAGTCTTATAAGTGTGATGTTTTAATTGTACTGGATGCAAGTACGCAAAAAAGAATTGAAAAGGTTTTAGATAAGGTGAATTTCAATACAATGCTTAATATTGATCACCATCCAACCAACACTCTTTTTGGAGAGCTCAATATTGTTGATGAAAAAGCCTCTTCAACCTGCGAACTTTTATATGATATCTTTCAACGGTTAGAGCTGCCCCTAAATAAAAATATTGCCACAAACCTTTATACCGGAATTTTTACAGATACTGGTTCTTTCAATTTTGAAAATACGACCGGAAAGACTTTCGCCGCAGCCAAAAAATTAGTAGAGTTTAATATTTCGCCGCATATTATTGCTCAAGAAATCTATGAAAATGTACCTCTTAATTTGTTTTATTTCATAAGAGAGATTCTTCAGAATTTGAATTTAAGCCAGGACAAAAAAATTGCTTGGATTACATGCCCTCGATCGATTATAAACAAATACCAGGTCAATGATAGTGAATTAGAAGGGGTAATAAATTATGCTAAGATGCTGCAGCCGGTAGAATTTGCTGTTTTGTTCCGTGAAACAGAAGAAGGGTATACCAAAGTGGCTTTTCGCTCCAAAACAAGAGATGTTTCTAAAGTAGCTGTAAACTTGGGCGGCGGAGGTCATGTAAGGGCTGCGGGATGCTTTTTAAAAAAAGACCTGAGGTCTGCAATTGATACTGTTATTTATCAATTAGAGCAAGAATTATCCCCCTGTGGTGACCATAATAATGATGTAAATCCGACTGAAACCGCAAATGGATAGATAAAAGATAGAGGAAGGGTATCTATGGTAAATGGTTACTTAAATCTCTTTAAACTACCGGGTCCGACTTCTCATGATATGATCTCCCAAATCCGGAAATCGTATAAATTTAAAAAGGTTGGGCATTTAGGGACTCTTGACCCTGCTGCTTGTGGGGTTTTACCCATTTGTATTGGAAAGGCTACTAAATTTTCTCAATATGTTATAAATCAGGATAAAATTTATCGTTTTGAATTAACTTTAGGGAAAACTACCGACACATTAGATGCTCTAGGAGAGGTAACAGAAGAGGTGAAAGTAGAAAAACAACACGAGGAAGCATTGAAGCAGAATTATACACGACTAATAGGAGAAACAGAACAGATCCCGCCTATGTTTTCTGCCGTTAAAATGAAGGGCAAGAAACTTTATGAACTAGCCCGGGAAGGAAAGGAAGTTAGAAGAAAAACAAGAAAAATTCGGATCTATTCTTTATCATTGATAAAAGAGTATGAGCAAAAAGGCCAAAAAAGGTTCTTATTCCAAGTCGCGTGTTCAAAAGGGACTTATATTCGAACCCTAGCCTATGACCTGGCTGAGTTATCTGGGTGTAAAGCCGGTCATGTTTCGTTTTTATTGAGAGAGAAGTCAGGACCATTTAAACTGGATAATGCTTTGATTTTTCAAAACCTGCCCCACAAGGAACAAAAGTTAAAAGAACTCATGTTCCCGATAGATTTTCCGTTATCTCATTATCCCAGTTTGGTGTTAAATAATGAAAAATCGGCACAAAGATTTACAAATGGAAATTTTCTTTCTGCTTCTATAGTTAAGAAATTGAGCACATTTCAAGAGAAAGATCTTATTCGGGTATACCATAAAGGAATTTTTTTAGGACTGGGTCAAATAATCGAGGGCAAATCGTTAAAACCCGAAAAAATAAGTGGTTAAGGTGATACAATTGCAGGTAATCTATGAACATGAATTGGCAGAGATAATGAGTGGTGACCGGAAATTTTGGTTAGCCTTAGGCAATTTTGATGGGGTGCATTTAGCCCATCAATATATTTTGAATGATGTAATAAATAAAGCATATATCCAGAATTGTGTATCTGGAGTATTACTGTTAGAACCACATCCTGAAATTGAATTTTTAGGGCGCCGAAACTTTCTTTTGACCACTTTAGAAGAAAAAATAGCTAAAATAGCGGATTTAGGGATTGAATATGCTGTTTTGAAACCTTTCACAAATGATTTTGCCAGTTTAACACCGGGCGAATTTGCTGCGTGGTTAAAACAAAAAATTGGCGTTTGTGGGGTGTCGATAGGATATGATTATAGTTTTGGCTATAAAGGCATGGGCACCGCCGTTAGTTTAAAGAAATTTGGGGAAAATTACCAATTTCCAGTTTCTATTATCAACCCCATTTATTGGGGAGAAAAAATGACTGTTAGTAGTGAGCTTTGCCGCAAACTGATAAAAGAAGGGAAAATTGAAGAAGCCAATGACATGTTAAATGCTCCTTATCAGTTGACGGGTAAAGTGATAAAGGGAGAAGGGCGAGGCTCTAAACTGGGGTTTCCAACGGCAAATATGAAACTTCCACCTGAAAAGGTTGTACCGCGAAGAGGAGTATATATAGTTAGGGTATATGAGAATGTCCGCACATTTCGCGGCATATGCAATATTGGATGTAAACCCACTTTTCAAGGAGAGGATATCTTGGCTGAAACCTATATTTTAGATGAGGCTTTGCCTGATTTATACCAAAAAGAGATCACCATTTCTATTCATAAATTTTTACGTCCTGAGCAAAAGTTTGTGAATGCGAAGCAGTTAAGGCAACAAATAGCTTTGGACATTGAAAAAGCAAAGGAATTGTTGGCTTCAAGCACGAACTAATCTTATTATTTGAAATTTAACTGTCTAGGTCACGCAATAGTCTAAGCCTGTTATGACTACTTTATTATTGCTTTACATTGCTTGATGTGTGTGATAGAATTTTTTGTGCAACCGATGCTCGGAATGGCGCTCCTCCGGCGCGTTCTGGGCTTCAGGGGCTAAAAATATAATGGAGGTGGAACGTTTGACATTAAGCAAAGAACAAAAACAAGAAGTGATCGAAAAGTACAAGCTTCACGAACATGATACCGGTTCTCCAGAAGTACAAATAGCTGTGTTAACGGAAAAGATTAAACATTTAAATGAACATTTGAAGGTTCATAAGCATGACCATCATTCCCGGAGAGGCCTTCTTAAGATGGTCGGTAAGCGTAGAGGTTTACTCAATTATTTGAGGCGTAAGTCTGCCGACCGCTATCTTAATTTAATTAAAACCCTGGGATTGAGGAAATAGCCGTTTCAAGGGAAAAGCGGGGGCAACCCCGCTTTTCTTTAAATGGTTACATTTGCTTTCCTATACTTTCCCATACTCCTGCACTGGATCTTTGCTTATTGTTCAATTTTAAAGTCCCAAACTATGGACAGCCAACTTATTTGAAGATTACGTGAGCGCAAACGACTTCGCAAACAACTTAAGGCGCAATTATATTAAACATTCTAATGGTAGGTAAAAGCTCATGATTAGTGAGATAATTTGAAAAGTGGTCACGCATTCTCGTGACTTTAGTCATGAGAGGTTCATAGGGAATTCTTAATAACAAAAGGGATAAATACTCGAACAGCATTAGAGATAAAATCATACAATCATTCTAATATTCTAACTTTAGAAAATGAAAAACAGAAGAGGAGGGACAGATAATGGTAGAAGTATCGCGTAAAATAGGAAAACATGAAATGGTCTTACAAACTGGTGAACTTGCTAAACAAGCCAATGGCGCTGTGTTGGTAACCCACGGTGATACAGTTGTACTGGTAACAGCTACGGCTGCCAAAGAGCCGAAAGAAGAATTGGATTTTTTCCCGCTAACGATCGATTATGAAGAAAGACTATATGCTGTTGGCAAAATCCCTGGAGGATTTATCAAAAGGGAAGGCAAGCCCAGTGAGCAGGCTACCTTAGCAGCCAGGTTAACGGATAGGCCTATTAGGCCGCTTTTTCCAGACGGTTTCCGGAACCCGGTTCACGTAGTCTCAACCGTTTTAAGTGTTGATCAAAATTGTCCGCCTGAGGTGGCCAGTATAGTTGGTGCTTCAGCCGCCCTTTCCATTTCAGATATACCTTTTTATGGTCCAATCGGCGCTATGCATATAGGAAAAATTGGTGAAGATATTATAGTTAATCCCAATGTTGAAGAATGCGAAAACAGTGAATTAGATCTGACGGTTGCTGGGACCAAGGAAGCTATAATGATGGTCGAATCAGGCTCGGACGAAATTAATAAGGATAAAATGTTATCAGCTATAATGGAAGGGCATGAAGAGATAAAAAACATTGTTGCTTTACAAGAAGAACTGATTGAAAAAGCTGGGCAAGAGAAAATGGAAATCGAACTGGATTTGCCCAGTGATGACTTGGTAGAAGAAGTAAAAGATTATTCCATAGAAGAAATTCAAAAAAGATTAAAAATTACAGAAAAGCTTGCTAGAGAAGAAGCGCTAGACGAGATAAAGGAAGAAGTGATCAACCATTTCATTGAAAAATATGGAGAGGCCGACGAAATGGAAGAGGAAGAAGTGGGGGTAAAAGAAAAACATATTAAAAATGCGTTTGATAAAGTTTTAAAGAAAGAAATGAGAACGATGATTTTAGAGGAAAATCTCCGCACGGACGGTCGAAAGCAGGATCAAATTAGACCTATCAGCTGCGAAGTCGCGAAATTACCAGCTGTTCATGGGTCGGGACTTTTCACCCGAGGACAGACGCAAATTTTGAATATTTGTACTCTGGGCGCCTTGGGGGATGTGCAGATTTTAGATGGTTTAGATATTGAAGAGTCAAAACGATATATGCATCACTACAATTTTCCTCCTTACAGCGTAGGAGAAACGGGTTTTATGCGAGCACCCAGTCGGCGAGAGATTGGACATGGTGCCCTAGCGGAGAGAGCTGTAAAACCCATGATTCCTGCTGAAGAAGATTTCCCTTACACCATTAGACTGGTGAGTGAAGTTTTAGAATCAAACGGATCTACTTCTATGGGCAGCGTATGCGCTAGTTCTCTTTCGTTAATGGATGCTGGTGTTCCCATAAAACGACCTGTTTCAGGAATTGCCATGGGGCTGATAAAAGAAGAAGATAAAGTGGCCATATTAAGTGATATTCAAGGCATTGAAGATTTTCTCGGAGATATGGACTTCAAAGTGGCAGGTACTGAAGAAGGTATTACAGCGTTGCAAATGGATATAAAAATTTCCGGCCTTACCAGAGAAATTTTAGAAGAAGCTTTATCCCAAGCGGTGGAAGGCTACCTTTATATCCTTAAAATCATGAGAGACACCATTAGTGAACCCAGGCCGGAGGTTTCTCCCAATGCACCTAGAGTGATCACGAAAGAGATTGAACCTGAAAAAATTAGGGACGTCATAGGACCTGGTGGTAAAATGATTAATAAGATCATTGATGAAACGGGTGTCAAAATAGACATAGAACCTGATGGTAAAATTTACATTTCTGCTTCGGATATAGAACAAGCGAATGAAGCGATTAAGATGATTGATAAGTTGACCAAGGAACCAAAACCCGGGGAGGTTTTTCTGGGTAAAGTCATGCGTACAGAAAAGTACGGTGCATTTGTGGAAATATTACCTGGAAAAGATGGACTGGTGCACATTTCAGAACTGGCAGATGGAAGGGTGGGCAAGACCGAAGACGTTGTGAAACCCGGCGATGAGGTAATGGTCAAAGTAATCAATATAGACGAAAAAGGTAGAATAAGCCTTTCCCGCAAACAAGCCTTAAAAGATGAAAAAGACTCAAAGAACAATAAGGATAATCCGAAGCAATAGCAAAAAGGAAAGAAACTCCTTCTTTTGATAGATCAAAACAAATAAAGCAAGACAAATCAAAAGTTAAGCCTTTAGGAAATTCAAAGGCAAACCAACGCATTCTATAGGCTGTCCAAAATGATGGTTACAAATTAATCTAATAATGGTTGCCGTTTATATCAGCTGTGGCAACTGACTATCAGTTACCACAGCTAAAATTTTGAACCTTTTTGAGCCTTTCGGTTTGATTAAATGAGAAAACCCTGTTGGAAATAGTCAAACCAGCAAAATCACAAGTTAAGGATGAGCGTCAAACTTTTTCAACTGCTAGGAGGTAATATTTTTTGTTTAATAAGTATGAATTTGATACGGGGCTGAGGGTATTGATTGAACCGATGCAATATGTACGCTCAGTTACGATCGGAGTTTGGATCAAAAGTGGAAGCAGATTTGAGCCTAACAAAAAACATGGTATTTCCCATTTATTAGAGCATATGTTGTTTAAAGGAAGCTGTAACAGGAGCGCCAAAGCTATTGCCGAAGAGGTCGATCAAATCGGCGGCCAAATAAATGCTATGACAAGTAAGGAATACACTTGCATTTATATGAAAGTCATGGACCATCATTTAGAAAGAGCTTTAAATATCTTAGCGGATATGTATTTCAATTCGATATTTGCCAGGGAAGATCTAGAAAAAGAGCAGCAAGTAGTTATTGAAGAACTAAAAATGTATGAAGATATACCGGATGAATATGTGCATGATCTAATCCTCCAATCCTGCTATAAAAATCATGGTTTGGCCCATAATATATTAGGTGAAAGAGAATCAGTATTATCCATTGAACAGAAAGATTTGATTGATCATTACCGGCATTTTTTTACTGCGGATAATACTGTGATAGCCATCAGTGGCAATGTGGATCCAGAAGAAACTTATAAACAAGTTGGGAATCTATTTAACGCTTATTTTGATGTGAAGAATAATCTTGGTTTTCCCTACCACCCAGTGGAACCAAAATATCAAACAGACGTTTTAAACAAAAATAAGGAGACGGAACAAACTCATTTGTGTTTAGCTTTTCCTGGAATTAACCTCAATGATAATAGGATATATCAATTAAGTGTATTAAACAATATTATAGGTGGTAGCATGAGTTCCAGATTGTTTCAAGAAATCCGAGAACAAAAAGGCCTTTGTTATTCCATTTTTTCTTATCAATTAAATTTTTTAGATTCGGGCTTGTTTATAATTTATGCGGGGTTTAGCAGTGATTATTATCAGCGAACATATGATTTAATGTGGGATATATTAGGAAAAGTAAAGCAAAACCCGGTAAGCTGTGAAGAGCTTAACAGGGCTAAAGAGCAAGTCAAAGGGCATATCATTATGGGAATGGAAAGCACCAGCAATAGGATGGCTAGGTTGGGGAAGGATGAACTATTAAAAGGTGAGGTCAAACCCCATCAAGAAATCATTGATGCGATTGACCGGGTCGAAACAGACCAAATATTAGAACTTGCCAGGGAAATATTTGTAGAACATAAAGAATCAAAAGCTGTGATTAGCCCTGAGATTGATGAAAGTAAGGGTCAATAACTTGATTAGCGTATATAACTACGATATAATGAAATTTAATACAGAGGTACGGGCTAAATTGTAAGCAACAGGAGGTGTTGGATTGACTGCGAAGAAAAAACAGAATAATTCTTCTCAAAAAACACTGCAGGTCATTCCCATGGGCGGTGTGGGAGAAATAGGCAAAAACATGTTTGTAGTAAAATATGGTGCAGACATGATTATCATTGATGCTGGCCTAAAATTTCCCGAAGAAGACATGCTGGGAGTTGATTTTGTCATTCCAGATATGTCTTATCTTTTTGAGAATAAAGAAAACATTAAGGGGATATTTTTAACGCATGGACACGAAGACCACATTGGAGCATTGCCGTATCTGCTAAAAGAAGTAAATGCCCCAGTATATGGCACCAAACTGACGTTAGGATTGGCGGAACGCAAACTTGGCGAGCATCCAATTCAAAAATCCATTTCTTTTAAAAGAATTGTACCTGGGAAAGCGCTTCAAACGGGTCCTTTCAAGCTTGAATTTTTCTTGACCAACCACAGCATCGCTGACTCTATTGGTATTGCTGTGCACACACCAAGAGGCGTGATTGTGCATAGTGGAGACTTCAAGTTTGATCACACCCCAGTAACAGGAGAAATAACCGATTATCAAAAACTGGCTGAGCTGGGTAAAGCGGGGGTGCTGTGCCTCCTATCTGATAGCACCAATGCAGAGCGGCCAGGATTTACTGAAAGTGACCGGGCGGTCGGAGAACGGCTTGACGAAATATTTCGAGAGGCACCGAAACGCATTATCATAGCCACTTTTGCCTCAAATGTTTATAGGATTCAGCAGGTAATTAATTCGGCAAAGAAATATGGCAAAAAGGTGGGCGTTGTTGGGCGCAGTATGCTGAATGTAATTGAAGCTGCCACTGAACTTGGTTATCTAACTGACACAGAAGAAGTTATCGAAGAAGATATTGAACAGCTAAATCAGATGCCGCTGGAAAGGACTGTCCTTTTAACCACCGGGAGCCAGGGCGAACCGATGAGTGCTTTGACTAGAATAGCCACCAATAATCACAAGAAAGTAGAAATTATGCCCCAAGATACGGTAGTAATAGCAGCTACGCCTATTCCTGGGAATGAAAAACTAGTGGCTAGAAGTATCAACAATCTTTTTCAACGAGGCGCTCATGTCATTTATAAGTCTGTTTCAGGTGTCCATGTATCTGGACATGGCAGCCAAGAAGAGTTGAAATTAATGCTCAATCTGGTTAAACCGAAATATTTGATTCCTATTCACGGCGAATACAGGATGATGGTTCATCACAAAAATTTAGCCCAAAATTTGGGAATGCCTCCCAAAAATGTACTTCTGCCTGAGAATGGTCAAATAGTAGAATTTAATGGCAAGCGCGGCAAAATTAATGGCAAGATTTCCGCTGGGAAGGTTTTAGTGGATGGATTAGGTGTAGGAGACGTAGGAAATATTGTTTTACGTGACAGAAGGCTTTTGAGCCAGGACGGGATTTTAATTGTTGTTTTAACGGTGGACAGACAGAACAAGCAAATTGTTGCTGGGCCCGATATCGTTTCTAGAGGTTTTGTTTATATGAGAGAATCAGAGGAGCTGCTAGAAGAAGCCAGGGAGCATGTATTAAAAGCATTGGACAAAATGTCTAAAGATGAAATGGATGAATGGCAAGCAGTAAAAGGATCGGTCAAAGATGTTTTGGGCCAATTTTTATGGGAAAAAACCAGACGGCGTCCCATGATATTGCCAATTATCATGGAAGTATAAAATGATATAAACATTTCTATTTTATTAGACAACCATAGTGGGCCACGTGAAAAAGTGGTCATCCATTCTCGTGACTTTAGTCATGAGAGGTTCACAAAACTCATTTTATAAACGGATTGATATTCTGGGGCTTATACACGGGTGTACTGCACCAACGGTAGAGCCCTTTTTTTATTGACTTATCATGCTTTTAAATCTAAATCTTTACTGATATAATTATGGAGAGGTGAAACATTGATGGCCTATCAAAAAGGAAAGCGGAAAACAAAAAAACGAAAAGGAAAGACATCTAGGCAGCCTGAAATTCAAGGTATTGTATGTTTGATGGTGGCTGTTATTGCCTTGGCAAGCCTGTTTTTTCCTGGTGAAACTGGTATATTTGGCCGGGGAATAAAGATTGCTTTTAATTTTTTAGCTGGAAATGCTGCCTGGACCTTACCTGCTCTAATAGGTATTATAGGATTTCATTTGGTCTATTTTAAAACGTTTCCTTTGACCAATAGATTCTGGGGGATAGTTTTAATAGCGATACTGATAATTATTGCACAACACCTTGACCAGGCATTTCAAGAAGAGCTTTTGACCAGGGGAGAGATCGTACCCATTGGAATAGAGCTTGTCCAAACAGGCGAAGGTGGAGGCGTTTTAGGTGCTGTTTTTTCAGCGATACTGGTTTTTATTTTTGGGGAACTGGGATCTTTTATCGTACTTGTATTTATTGGTTTAACTGCATTGATGTTGTTGACGGACACCACCGCAAAAGATGCCCTGATTTGGAGTAAAGCTTTGTTGGTCCGGTTGTGGGATGGTGTTTTATATATTAATGAAAAAATTTATTTAACTGCCAGTAAACTGTCAAAGAAAAAAGAAAATACAGAAAAGAATCTTCAAACCCAAACAGAAGAAAGTTCATCGGGGATAGATCAATTTAACAACGTACTCACGCTAGAGGACTACAAAACAAGGAAGCAGCATAACCAATCGGATAACGCCGACAGCTTTGATTCCAAGAGCATGGATGACGATGAAATTCAGAATGATTCTCACATAGATAGTGGACAACAGGAAAGCAAAGATCAAAAAAACTCCCATCTTTTAACAAAAAAAGCGGATGATAACATTGATAAAAATAAAAAACACAATAAAAATACCAATAAAGGGGAAAACACCCAGTATACAACCGGGAAAGATTTTCATAGCGAGGAGCCTCATAAGAAAGAAGATGGCGAAGGACTTTTGACTGCGAAAGGGAAAGAAAACACTCAATATGTACTTCCTCCTTATGATCTTTTAAAAATACCTTCTAGAAAGGGCGAAAATCTCTCCAACAAAAAGGCGTTAAAATCAAAAGCAGATTTATTAGAAAACACACTGGATTCTTTTGGTGTAAATGCAAAGGTAACAAAAGTACAAGAAGGCCCCACAATTACCAGGTATGAACTTCAGCCCGAAAAAGGGGTTAAAGTGAGCAAAATAGTAAATTTGTCCAATGACTTAGCTTTGAGCCTTGCTGCTTCTGAAGTGAGAATAGAAGCGCCTATACCCGGAAAAGCGGCGATAGGGATAGAAGTTCCAAACCAGGATATTTCGCCGGTTTATTTAAGAGAGGTTTTAGAAAGTGATAAATTTAGAAAAAACAAATCTCCTCTTTCATTGGCGATTGGGAAAGATATTGCTGGAGAACCGGTTGTGGCTGATTTATCCAGAATGCCTCATCTTTTAATAGCTGGCGCTACGGGTTCTGGGAAAAGCGTTTGTATTAATGTTTTGATTACAAGTATTTTGTTTAAAGCCTGTCCTGATAAGGTGAAATTGCTATTAATTGATCCTAAAGTCGTGGAGTTAAAATCTTTTGATGGCTTGCCGCATTTATTAACTCCTGTAATATCAAATCCTAAAAATGCTTCTAGTACTTTAAAAAATATTATTGAAGAAATGGAGCATCGATATCAGCTTTTTGCTGAGGCAGGGGTTCGAGATATTGCGAAATATAATGCTCTGGCCAAAGAATATCCTGAAGAAATGGATAAATTACCTTATATTGTCATAATTATTGATGAACTTGCAGATTTAATGATGGTAGCCCCTACGGAAGTTGAAGACACTATTTTTAGACTGGCTCAAATGTCTCGTGCTGCTGGTATTCATTTGGTTTTAGCGACCCAGAGACCCTCAGTTGATGTTATAACAGGGGTCATAAAATCAAACATTACTACCCGTATTGCATTTTCCGTCAGCTCTCAAGCGGATTCACGGACAATATTAGACACAGGTGGCGCTGAAAAATTGTTAGGCCAAGGAGATATGTTGTTTACACCTGTTGGGAGCAACAAACCCGTTCGTTTACAAGGCGCTTTTATATCAGATCAAGAAATTGAAGCGCTTGTGAGATATGTGCAGGAACAAGGAGAACCGGAATATAAAAATGAGCTTTTAGAAGAAAA
>CAZARY010000045.1:0-12355 GCA_964487675.1 uncultured Clostridia bacterium
AGCCATCACTTCTAGAAATCGACCGGTCCCAGCAGCACATTTATCATTCATAACAAAATCTGTGACTGCCCCATTTTCTTCTATATTTATAGCCTTACTGTCTTGACCTCCTATATCAATCACTGTTTTTATATTTGGGTTTAAATAATACATGCCCAGACCATGACAAGTTATTTCGGTGATTTGTTTATGGGCAAAGGGTGTGTTAATACGCCCATATCCAGTACTGACTATGAATTCTATTTCTTCCATACTCATGCCTGCTTTTTCTAAAGAATCTTGAAATAATTTTTCAGACGCTTTTTTACTATTAGCACCCGTAGTTCCTATGGATTGGGCAACAATTTCATTATTTTGAAGAATGACCACCTCTGTAGAAAGCGACCCCACATCAATTCCAGCGCCTACGGCCATATTATAAAACCCCCTTATGGTTATTAATGAGTGTTCTAACTATTTCGCCATTTTCCATAAAAGAACCCCTTGAAAAACTGTTCAATTGTCTCTTTTTCTTTCACTAGCAGTGGCTGATATTTTAAAATGGCCGGTATATCAGAAAAACTTTCTCGTTTTAAAATTAATTTCATCAGCCTATCTAAATTATCATACCCTAATATCTCCCAGATTTTGATGAGCTTTTGTTCTAGCTGAATTTTAGGAAGTAAAAGCGATTTTATCTTTTGCGTATAGAAATCTGCTGTTCCGTTTTTAATAGTTTCAGCTGCTTTTTTTCCCGAAATCACGGCCATATCTATCCCTCCACCATGGAGTGGCGAAGAGAAACCAGCGCTGTCGCCTGCCAATAATATGTTGTCATATTTTAATTCGTCTAATGGATATGTGGGTATAACACCGCCTGTCTGCTGTATGATGCTTGCATCTTTTAGATGCAAGTCCTCCAAGATATCATTTAAGGCTTCTTTGATATGAGTCTGTAGATTTCCAGGATACTTCCTATTTTGAGGGAATATCCCAAGGCCAATATTGGCTATCTCCCTAGATTTTGGAAAAACCCAAAAATAACCTAAAAAATTCGGCTTAACTCCCGCTTTCAAGCTTCCAAATAAATGTAAGAAATCTGATTTTATAGTTAGTTGATACGCATAGGCCCAATAATCCTGATAAGCACTGCGAAATCCATAGTACATTGAAGTGACTGATGGCGTTCCACTGCAGTCAATAATCCAATCAAAGTCTTTTTTTAATTTGTTTAATTCCGATGGATAGATGGGATGAGTTTCTAAAACCTGAACACCTTGATCTATAGCTTGTTGCATAAGATCGCGCTGCCAGGTTTTTCTATCTATCATCCATAGATTCAGTTGAGAACAGTCTATGGTATATTCTTCTTTAATGCTGATATTTAAAGCATTAATTTTACATAAAACACCCTGGGAAGGTTTCCCCAGGAGTCTCATCGAATCGAAAAAACCCTCTGCACACCTGATTTTTTCTCCTATACGATGTTTTTCAAACAAAGTGACTTCGTTGCCCAAAACAGCGCAATCTATTGCAGCCACTAAACCAGCTGGCCCCCCGCCAATAATTCCTATTTTCGGCACTTAATCACCACCTCTGGTCTTTAAGTTACTTGGTCTTGACCTAATTTGGAAAAGTATATTTTAACCGTATTTGTCTATTTGGTTACAATTTTTCGAATTAAAGATTGGGGCTCACACTTGAAGTCAACAGGGATGGTCACAACCTCCTTTGGATGAGGGGCTGTCGTGACTTTTTCACCATTACTATTAATAATCTCTTTCACCGTTATTTCGCCATGATCTTTTTCTGGTCCGATAATTTCTAACCGGTCACCGACCTGAAAATGATTCCTTTGCTGCACGACCAAATATCCGTTTTTTTGATTTAATACCACACCAACAAATACGTAGCTGTTTTTTAAAGTCTCATCTTTAAAACCACCATGATATTCTTGGTCTTCTTTACCTGGAACATTGAAGTAAAATCCTGTCGTAAAAGGACGGGTAGAAGTTTTTAAAAGTTCTTTTTCCCATTCATCGCTAATTTTATAATTTTTAGGGTCAGCCACATAAGCGTCTAGGGCTTTTCTATAAGCTCTAACTACTGTGGCAACATAATGAATGCTTTTCATTCTTCCTTCTATTTTAAATTTGCGCAGGCCGGCATTCAACAAATCGGGAATGTATCTAATCATAGAGAGATCTTTTGAACTCATAACTTTTGTGCCCTCTTCATCTTCAAAAACAGGAAAATACTCTCCAGGTCTTTCTGCCTCAACTAAATAGTACCTCCATCTACAAGGATGGGCACAAGCTCCTCTATTGGCATCTCGATGAACAATATAATTAGAAAGCCAGCATCTTCCCGAATAAGACAAACACATAGAGCCATGTACAAAAGTTTCAAAGTCAATGCCAGGCACTTTTACTATCATTTGTTCTATTTCTTTTACAGAAAGTTCTCTAGCAAGTATGATTCTGCGGATTCCTTGCTCTTTCCAAAATTTAGCAGCTCTCCAATTCGTACAGTTTGCCTGGGTAGAAAGGTGAAGCTCCATATCCGGAACAATATCCTTACAAATAGAAATAATCCCAGGATCTGAAACGATTAAAGCATCCACGCCCAAACGCCGCAAGTCGCGTAAAAAATCAGGGAGCCCTTCCAAATCATTATTATGGGCAATAATGTTTACCGTTACATACAATTTTTTATGATGAGAATGAGCATAATCAATGCCAGCTCGAATATCTTCACGAGAAAAATTTCCCGCATAAGCTCTTAATCCATATGCTTTGCCGCCAAGATAAACCGCATCCGCCCCATAATCTACAGCAAACTTTAATTTTTCCAAGTCACCAGCAGGAGCCAGCAATTCAATGTTGGCGTTGTTTTTTGTATGACGCAATTTTTACCTCCTTACTCCTGCCCAGAACGTATCTCACGTTTGGCTCTTAAATGATCCTCATAGGAAGACGAAAAGACATGGCGGCCACTGCCATCCTGTTTGGAAACAAAATAAAGATAATCATGGTCTTCTGGTTCAAGGGCTGCCTTTATAGAGGCCTTGCCAGGTGATGCTATGGGACCAGGTGGCAGACCTGAATTTTGATACGTGTTATAAGGTGATTCGATTTGGGTATCTTCATGGCTGAGCACTGGCTTGTTTTCTTGTAATATATACTCAACTGTAGCACATGCTTGCAATAACATATTTTTCTCAATCCTGTTATAAAACACCCCTGAAATGGTTTCTCTCTCCTCATCCACCACTGCTTCTCTTTCGATGATCGAGGCCATTGTAACGATATCCACCACATTTAGCTCTGATTTTTCTAGCTGGTTCTTAAAATGTTCATCAAAAATTTTATCAAACTGAGTTAGCATTGTTTGGACAACTTCCCGTTCAGTGGCGTCCTTCTTTACTTGATAGGTTTCAGGATATAAGAATCCTTCTAAAAAAAATTGGGTTTCCTCTCCATCTACCTCTTCTAAAAACCAAAAATCCCAATCGCTCGACCGGAAAAGCTCCCTAAACCGCTCTCGATTTCCCAGGCCTTGTCTATCCAGGCTTTCAGCAATCTGGTCTGTCCTTAAGCCTTCTGGAATCGTGAATCTGATTTCCGTATCGATCATCTCTCCCTGCCGCAGCTTCAACAACACCTCATCTGGCGCTATATCACCCGTAAAAAGGTACTCACCAGCTTTTATATCCCTATCGAAACCTTTGTATTGAGCATAATAAAGAAATACTCGTCCATTTTTGATGATCCCCTTAGATTCTAATTGTTCTGCAACTTGAGTTAAACTAGCCCCTTGTTCAATTTCTACAACAGTATCTTCCAAATCAGTCACGGGCTGTAATGCGCTTGTAATATAAAAATACCCACCCACTAGCGCAATCGCAACAACTAATATAAAAAAGAAAATAACCTTTAGAAATTTCCCTTTAAAAGTTAACCTTCGTTTACCACTCAATACATTTCTCTCCTCAGATAATTTTACTTAAAAAAATTTGCTCTTATAGATATCATATCACGTTTCTAGTATTTTATGCCACAAGGTGAGTTTGTTCAAGTAACGGCCCTATTCTTCAGCGTCTTTCTGAATTTTTTGTTCATAAGCCGTTTTTACTCTTTCCCATTCAACATCATCTTCTATAGTGGTTAAAATGTAGTCCCCATTTTCGTCCTGTTCTACCCTCATTATAACAGCTTCATCTGCTTCTTCTGGTTTTTTCTTTTGTTGTTCTGAAGTGGGAATTAAGACCACATAACTGTTATCTTGTTCCTCAAAATAATCATACACCTGAAAATGATGTTTCTCTCCTTCATCATCTTCTAATACAATGACCTGTCCATTTTCTTCTTCTGCCAAAGTAACACCTCCTATTCTACGATTTCAGTTTTAAGGAAACCCTTCCAATATACAACCAAGGGCGCTACTGCCCGTTGTCTTGATTTAAACGATCAAGATAGGTTTGTAGTATATTAACAGCGGCCAGCTTGTCAATAACATTTTTTCTTTTTTTCCTAGAAACATCTGCTTCCAAAAGGACATTTTCAGCCATTTTACTGGACAATCTTTCATCAAAAGTTTCCACCGGGCAAGATGTTTTATCTGAAAGAAAGCTTACAAAAGATTTTACTGTTTTCACCATATCTCCGTAACTGCCATCCATATTTATAGGCAAACCGACAATTATTTTTTTGATTCCTTCTGCTTCAATAATGTTAAGTATTTTGTCGATATCTTTTTCAAGCGTAGATCTCAAGATGACAGTCTTTCCCTGGGCAGTCATGTACAGTTCGTCACTAACCGCCACCCCAATTCTCTTTTCCCCGATATCAAGCCCCAGTATTTTCATACGCTGCGCCTCCATGATTGTCAAAAATTCATTTTTGAAGTGTGACCAAAAGCGAGTTATGAAAAGTCGTTCAGATAATTCCTTAACAATTCTTCTATCAGTTCATCTCGCTCTAAACGCCTTATTTTTTCTCTAGCATTTTCATGACTGGTAATAAACGTGGGGTCACCACTCATAAAATAACCAACCAGCTGCTTGATTGGGTGATATCCTTTTGCTTCAAGCGCTTGGTGGACTTGGGTCAAAATTTCTTTTGCCTGTTGATTTTTATCTTTATCAGCTCTATATTTCATTGTCTTTTCTTGTGAATGATTAGAAAATTGATCAGACATTTCTTCACCTCGCAACAAACGTAGTTTAAAACACCATTCATCCAATCTTTTAAACCATAAATCATTCCTCTCAGCACATCTCAGCACATCAGTTATTTTCCAGTTATTTTCCGTCGTTTGTGTTTTTAATTCTTTACTTTTAGAAAAATTCCTTTAATTTCATGGATAAATCTCAAGTTTGTATTCTAATTGTGCTGTTTCTAGTTTTGAGTTTCTTTTAGTTGATCCTTAATAATATTATCTACTTCCATTAAAGCTTCGTTAATTTTTTCAGGTTGTTTCCCACCGGCTTGGGCCATGTCGGCTCTTCCGCCACCGCCACCGCCGGTAATCTTAGCAACTTCACGAATAATATTCCCAGCATGAAGCCCTTTTCCGGTCCAATCCTTGGTAACCATAGCGGTGAAAAGAGCTTTGCTATCATAATCGCTTCCTATCACGACTATACCTGTTTTTAATTTTTGTTTTGTCTTTTCCGTCAATTCCCGTAATGTTTCACTGTCATAATGATCAACTTTTGCTTTAATAACGGGCACTCCATTTATATAACTAATTTTGTCAGTGAGCTTTTCGACCTGGAAAGAAATGAGTTGGTTGGTTAACCTATCAATCATGGTTTCTTTTTCTTTCAATTCATTGACCATCGATTCAACTTTTGGAACGAGGTTTTGCTGGTCCGTTTTTAATAGGTCTGTAGTTTGTTTAACACGGGCTTCCAACGCATCAAAATAGCTGTAAGCTTTTAAACCGGTTAAAGCTTCAACACGCCTCACACCAGCGCCGACACTTCCCTGATCGATTATTTTAAATACCCCTATCTCTCCTGTATGATTCACATGAGTCCCCCCGCAAAGCTCTCGAGTCGGTCCCATGCTTACCACTCTTACTTCTTCATCATATTTTTCTTCAAATAAAGCAATGGCTCCCATTTCTCGAGCTTGATCCACGCTCATGTTTCTCACTTCAACTTTGTGATTTTCTAATATGTGTTGGTATATCTTTTCTTCTATGTTTCTTATTTCTTCATCAGTAAGAGCATCAAAATGCGTAAAATCAAATCTCAAACGATCTGGCCCAACCATAGACCCAGCTTGTTCTACGTGAGAACCCAATTCCTGCTTCAGCGCGTAGTGGAGTAAATGAGTGGCACTATGATTGCGCATAATATGTTGTCTTCTTACTTGATCCACCCTACTTTCTACTGTTTCACCTGTCTTGATTTCTCCTTGCTCGATTTTAACCTTTAAAATTGTTTGATCAAAACGCGTCATAAAAGTATTTTTTACTTGAGCTTTTCCATGCTTAGAAACAATTTCACCGATATCTCCAACCTGCCCCCCACTTTCTCCATAAAATGGAACAGGGGTCACAAACAACTGCACTTCATCGCCTGGCAAAGCTTTTTCTTTGACTTGGTCTTTATCCAGATCAATTATCCCTTTGACTAGACTATTTTCTGTTAGGCGTTCATAACCGCTAAAATTCGTGTGGATGTCTTTTAATTCTTTCACAGCTTTTGAATCATCAGAAATCATGCCAGCAGATTCTTTGAGGGCTTTTCTTGCTTGTTCTTGTTGTTGAGCCAAAGCCTCATTAAACCCTTGCTCATCGAGTTTTATATTTCGCTCCCATAAAATTTCTCTGGTTAATTCTAGGGGAAAACCGTAAGTGTCGTATAGCTTGAACGCTTCTTTACCGTCTAAAACCTTTTGATTTTTATTGGATAATCCCTCAATAAGCTGGCTCAGAATATTTATACCTTGATCGATAGTTTTTTGAAACCTTTCTTCTTCCTGCTCTACGATCTTCTGAATAAATGCTCGCCTTTCCTCAAGTTCTGGATAAGCTTCTTTCATGACATCTATAATTAAATTGGCACCCCGGTCCATAAAGGTATCTTCAACACCTAGAAGACGAGCATGCCTACTTGCTCTTCTTAAAATTCTTCGAAGCACGTACCCTCGACCTTCATTTGAAGGCAAAACGCCATCTCCTACCATCATGGTTAAACTCCTAAGATGTTCGGTGATGATCCGAAGGGAAACATCATAATCTTCATTCGCTCCATAATCTAAACCCGTAACTCCTTCCACAAATTTTAAAATGGGCCTGACGTTATCTATCTCATAAATAGAATAAACCCCTTGCATGAGAACCGCTATTCTTTCCAATCCGGCACCTGTATCAATATTTTTTTGTTTTAATGTTGTATAATTGCCATCTTCATCTTTGTTAAATTGAGTAAACACCAAATTCCAAAGCTCTAAAAATCGATCGCAGTCACAACCCGGCTTGCAATCCGTAGCTCCACAGCTAAATTCTATTCCACGGTCATAATAAATTTCAGAACAAGGGCCACAAGGCCCCGTGCCTATCTCCCAAAAATTATCTTCTTTTCCTAATCGAACCATCCGTTCATGGGGCAGCCCCACTTCTTTTGTCCAAATATCATAAGCCTCATCATCATCCAGATAAACACTGCCCCATATTCTTTCAGGTTCAAGTTCAAGCACTTCAATACAAAATTCGTACCCCCATTTTATCGCTTCATGCTTAAAATAATCTCCAAAAGAAAAATTTCCTAACATTTCAAAAAAAGTGGCATGTCTTGTCGTGTAACCCACTTCTTCTATATCCGGTGTTCTGACACACTTCTGACAGGTAGCCATCCTTGGATGAGGCGGTGTTTTTTCTCCCGTGAAGTATGGTTTTAAAGGAGCCATCCCTGCGCCAATCAACAAAATGCTGGGGTCATTTTCTGGGATAAGAGAATAACTCTTTCTAACATAATGATCTCTTTCAGCAAAAAAATCTAAAAATTTTTGCCTAATTTCATCAGTTTTCATAAAAATCCTCCTCATAATTTGTTAAGTTCTGTTAAGCAAAGAAAATAAAAAAACCTCTTCCCTGATAAGGGACGAGGTTTGCTCGCGGTACCACCCTTTTTACCAACATACAAATTAATGTTGGTCTCTCTCGCGGTGTACTGCACCGTGGTTATTTAACGGTTTCCCACCGTTCTGGTCTACTTTAATGCAAAAACAAAAAGAACATTTCATAATTAATAAATTCTCGCACCCATTTAAGCCCATTTTCGCATTTAGTTCAACCAGACCCTTCCAGGGTGGCATTATGACCCAAGCCCTCTCAGCAGTTGGCTCTGTAAGCCCAGGCTTTTCTCTGTAGGATTCATTAATCCCTATCATTAGGGTTTAATATGCTCTTATTAGCATCTATTATAATGAAGTATATAATGGCTGTCAAGCTAAATTCAAACCAAATAATTCAAACCACAAGTTTAAGCCAAAGAAAATTTTGATTAACTATCATTAATTTCTTGATTATTATTATTTTCACTTAAAATGCTTTTGTCACCCGTGAACCATAGATGTATCGCTGTATTTTGAATAATTGCTCTTACAACAGCTAAAACCGGTACTGCTAAAATCATGCCAAGTATTCCAAAAAATCTTCCCCCAAAAATCAATACAGCAATAACGGCTAATGGATGGATAGCTAAGTTGCGACCATAAATTTGTGGGGCTACCACTTGACTTTCAATTTGTTGAATGATTGTAATTAAAATGATCACTTGTATCGCTAAAATAGGTTCTTGTAAAAAAGCAACTAAAATAGAAGGTATGGCCCCAATCCAGGGCCCAAAATAGGGAATAATATTGGTTATTCCCGCAAAAACGCCGAGGAGCAGAGCAAAATCAACACCTAATATTAGCAAGCCTAAATAAGTTAATACCCCAATAAAACCACATATTATAAGTTGACTCCTTATATAGGCACCAATAACTTTATTAACATCCTGGGCAAGACTCGTTACTTTACATCTGTATTGAGAGGGGATAGCCTTTGTAAGCTGCGCTTTTAAATAATCTGTATCTTTTAGAAAATAAAACAGAATAATGGGAAAGGCAATTAAGCTTAAGATATGTCCAAAAATTTCCATAGCTATAGCGAAAATGCTTTCAAAATCTACAATTTGATCTAAATAATTTGTGATGTCCCTTTCTATTTCTATAATATTTTCTCGAATGGTTTCGGTAACAGTGATAGGTAAATTCAAATCTTCAAACCAAACTTCCAATTCCTCAATCAAGTTCTCTATGTCCTGGGCAAGCTCCGGAGCCATATAAATCAAATTTTGAATTTCTAAAATTAAAGCAGTAAATGCTCGCGTCCCAATAAAAACAACAGCGCCACCGATGACGGCATAAATCAACAATACCGCTATTATTCTTGGTATCTTTTGATTTTCCATAACGTCTACAAGCGGCTTTAAGATATAAGCGACTAAGAAAGCAAATATAAAAGGGAGTAAAAAATTCACAATATCTCCAAAATAATTTGCAAATAGCCCCAAAAAAAGATAAACAAAATAAAATAAAGTGATAACTAATACAACCGCTAAAGTTGCTATCATTGCATTTTGAAAAAGTTTGCGTTTCTCTATGTTCAACCTTTTCATCCCCTATCTGAAGATTTGAGTTTATCCTTAATAATACCTCCACCTATCACAAGGTCCCCACGGTAAAATGTGACACCCTGGCCAGGTGTGACAGCGGGCATCCTTTCAAAAAATTTTACTTTAGCCGTGTTCTGCTCCGCTAGGGGAATCAATATTGAAGCAACGGCAGGTGAATTATAACGTATTTTGGTTTCTACTTCCAGTTCTTGGTTTGGATATCGGAAGGGGATAAAATTAAGATCTTCTGCAAGCAAACCCTCGAAGTAGAGGTGTTTTTTTTCTCCAATAATTAAAGCATTGTTTGCATAGTCTATATCTATCACATAGACCGGTTTACCTAAAGCAATCCCCAATCCCTTCCTTTGTCCAATTGTATAAAAACAAATCCCCTTATGATTTGCAATAAAGTTACCCTCCATATCATAAATCGGCCCTGGCTGAATTTTCTCCGGTGCCTGAGAATTCAAAAATTCACCATAATCGTTATTAGGGATAAAACAAATTTCTTGACTTTCAGGCTTATTTGCCACATTTAGGCCAATTTTTTCAGCCATTTCCCTAACCTGGTCTTTTTTATAAATTCCTAAAGGAAAAAGTGTGCGGGCCAATTGCGTTTGGTTTAAGTGAGACAGCATATAAGTTTGATCTTTCGTTTTATCTAATCCTTTATACAATAGATAGCGGTTTGAGCTTGCATCAAATTTTATCCTTGCGTAATGACCGGTAGAAATATATTCACAACCAAGCTCCTGGGCACGCTTAAGAAATTCTTCCCATTTAATAAATCGATTACAATCTATACATGGATTTGGTGTCCTGCCTTTTAAGTACTCACTAATAAAACTTTTGACAATTCTTTGATGGAATTTTTGCTTAAAGTTTAAAACATAAAAAGGAATACCAATTCTATACGCCACCTTTTCCGCATCGCTTGCTGCAGCCAGAGAACAGCAACCCTGGCTATTTTGTTCATATAACGCTTCATCTTCTTCCCTAAACCAAAGCCTCATATGTGCACCAATCACTTCATAACCTTGTTGTTTAAGTAAATACGCAGCCACTGAACTGTCTACACCACCGCTCATAGCTGCTAAAACTTTATGAGCCACTCACTCACCCCGCTTCCTTTGCCAAAGTCTTTCCAACCGGGCTTTGAATTCCTTTTCCCGACCATTTACAGTGGGACGATAAAATATTTTCCGTTCTATCCCTTCTGGAAAATAATTTTGATTCACAAAATTATCCTGGTAGCTATGTGGGTAGGCATAACCCTTACCGTATCCCATTTTTTTAGCCCCTTCATAATGTGTGTCTTTTAGGTGTATGGGTACAGGTCCAGTATTTCCTTCATCGATCTCTTTTTCAGCTTCCAGCAGCGCCATATAACTACTGTTACTCTTTGGAACCGAGGCAAGATAAGTTGCCCCTTGGGCTAATGAAATTTTACCTTCAGGCAGCCCAATCCGCTCTACGGCTTGAAAAACTGATAAAGCAACTTGTAAGGCATTTGGATCTGCATTTCCCACATCCTCACTGGCAAAAATAAGCATTCGTCTGGCAATAAACAAAGGATCTTCACCTGCATAAATCATTCTTGATAACCAATACAGACCAGCATCTGGATCTGATCCTCTTAAAGATTTGATAAACGCAGAGATAACGTTATAATGTTCATCCCCATCTTTATCGTAATAAACAGCTTTTTGTTGAATGGAGTCTTCAATGATCCCTCGATTAATAACCCGGGTTCCTTGTACATTCGGTTTAGTAGTTAACACGGCAAGCTCAAGCGCATTATAAGCCACACGAATATCTCCATTAGCGGTATTGATAAGGTGATCTATGGCTTCTTCATCTATTTCTACCTGATAATTTCCTAGCCCATTTTTTGGATCAGATAAAGCACGCTCTACCAAAAGTTTCATTTCATCTAAATTTAAGGCTTTTAATCTAAAAATTTGAGAACGCGACAAAAGAGGATTGTTAACAGTAAAATAAGGGTTTTCCGTTGTAGCTCCTATAAGTATAAGCAATCCATTTTCCACATATGGCAGCAAAGCATCTTGTTGGGCCTTATTAAAACGATGAATTTCATCAATGAAAAGTATTGTTTCTGTTAAATGTTGACTTCTCAGCTCTTTTGCCTTATCCACGATTTCTCTTATTTCTTTAACACCACTTGTCACCGCATTTAATTGGTAAAATTCCTTTTGTGTATAATTTGCAATTATTTTCGCCAAAGTTGTTTTTCCGCTGCCAGGGGGACCATAAAAAATCAACGAAGAAATTCTGTCGGCTTCTATAGCTCTTCGAAGCAATTTGTCTTCGCCCAAAATATGCTCTTGTCCCACAAACGTTTCTAATTTTTGAGGCCTCATCTTATCCGCGAGAGGGGCTCGATTCGAGATTTTTTCATCCAGGTTATAATTAAAAAGATCCAAAAGGGTCTCCCCCTTGTCTGAATAGAGTTGGTTTTCGACATGCTGTTCTTATCATGTCTTTACAAAACAATGAATTTTGATCCTGTTAACGTAATCACTATCATAATATAAACTATATTGCAAATTTTATCTATTAAGCTAAATCAAGGAAAGCAAGTTAAATGTGAGCTGCAATGCTTGAGCGAATATTTCTTTGCTCAAGATCATACCAGCGGACCGATTTTGGAAAAGCTGCGTTAACTGTTTGACCGAACGC
>CAZARY010000046.1:0-12300 GCA_964487675.1 uncultured Clostridia bacterium
GCAAAGCGAATATCATGAAGTTTTGGTTCTATTCCCAGAGATTCTAGACTTCGAAGATAAGTTTCCTGAATGTCATCCGGTGCAGGTTTTACAATTACCTGCAGCTGTAGATGTTGATATAAGCGGTTTGGATTTTCCCCATAGCGCCCATCTGTCGGCCTACGAGACGGTTCTACATAAGCTACATTCCAAGGTTCAGGTCCTAAGGATCTTAAAAACGTAGCGGGATTCATAGTTCCTGCACCCTTTTCCACGTCATACGGCTGCCAGATCAGGCAGTTTTCTTTTTGCCAAAATTCCATTAAGGCAAACATTAGCTTTTGAAAATTCACTTTAACACCTCCAACTTTTCAGGATGTCTAACATCATCAAAAAATCCCCTCGCCTACTGTAAGTAGGGACGAGAGGATTTCCCGCGGTTCCACCCTATTTAACCTTTAAGTTTAAAAGGTTCTCTTAATTACAGGTTTCGCTCAGAAACGCCTTCTCTGCCTTACTTTACCGAGCTTCCACCAGCCTCGGCTCGCTTAAAAAGCAGGGAACAGATACTACTTTTCATCATCGCTTTTCCTGAATTCTTTTTTTGCAATCTCCATTTAGATATAGTTACTATAGCAAATTGCACTTCAACTGTCAAGAGAATCAACTCCTACATTAACCTATCCCTATAGTTAAAGCACACACAGAGCTTTCTGCTGCAGTTTCTAGTTTCTCTTTGTTTTACAAAAGCCCTCAGCTTGCATGCCTTTATTATTGTTTGCCAATGCTGGTTTCAAAAAATGTTTTCGTGTGGCATGTAATGCCGAAATGATAATTCAGCATATTTTCCAATATTTTTTCCACTGTATCACTTTGAAGCTGAGTCAATCTCAAGCTCTTTAATTTATATATAGGGTAATTGAACATACGCTGCAAAACTTTGACGCTTCCCTTTTCTACCGGAAATGCATGTGTCTCATGACCATAAAGCTGCGCTTCAAAACACGATTCACAGATCAATCCTCCTACAGAGGGGTCAAAGTACCATCGCTCACCTGAATCAGGTTCCCCGGTATGATTTATACAGTGGTGAAAATTTGGTGTTACGCCTAGATTGTCTATAAGTTTTGCCTCAAACAATCGCAGCACCTGGGCGGGGGGATACCCATGCTCAAGTAAATAAAAACAACTTAAACTAACACCAAACAGCGCCGGATATTCTTCAGCCTCAGGCACCGCTTTATCAAGCAACTCCAGCATACACATTCCTGCACTCATCAAACTTAAATCCTCTTTGATGTGTGCAAAAGCATGAATGGGCTTTCCTTGGACCAGTCGGTCCAGGTTTTTCCCGGAGTGAAATTGATAACTGCCATACGTAAAGCTCTGGACTACACTGGCTAATTTGCTCTTAGGTTTCTTAACGCCCTTGACCACAGCAGAAATTCGCCCGTGGTATGGGCTGAATGCCGTCACCAGTTTATCGTACTCCTGGTAATCTTTGTTTTTAATTATTATTGCCTCAGTAGTATACAGCTTGCTCATACTTCATACCCCAATTCTTTTAAAAATCTTTCTTTGTTTCTCCAATCTTTCTGTTCCTTAACCCAAAGGTCCAAAAAAACTTGGATGCCTAAAAGATTTTCTATTTCTTGCCGGGCTTCTTGACCGACTTTTTTTAGTAAATTTCCACCTTTACCAATAACAATTCTTTTTTGCGAGGACCTTTCAACATAGATGACAGCATCTATATCCACAAGTTCTCTTTCTGCTCTTTCTTTCAAGCTGGTGATTTCCACTGCAATAGAATGAGGTATTTCTTGTTCTGTGTATTTTAGTAATTTTTCCCGGATTAATTCTGCCACTACAAATTTTTCTGGTTGGTCAACCAACTGGTCTGGAGGGAAATACTGCGGCCCCTCATATATATAATCCAGTAATTCCCTTTTTAATTCTGCCACATTCAGCCCTGCCAGAGCAGAAATATAATATACCTGGGTAGGTAGAAAAATTTCCAACAACCGATCCGCTTTCAGTTTGGCCGTGCCAAAATCGGTTTTATCCATTTTGTTCATGACTAAAAACACCGGGGAAGAAACTTTAGACAATTTTTCTGCTAACATTTTATCGCCTTTTCCAAAAGCCACCGATGCGTCTACAATCAATAAAATCAAATCCATTTCGTTTAAACTTCGTTCTGCGGCAGCCAGCATTTTTTCTCCCAGTTTGTGTTTCGGTTTATGAATGCCCGGCGTATCAACAAAAACAATTTGATAATCTTCACCATTTAACACACATCTTATATTGTTTCTTGTGGTTTGTGGTTTATCGCTTGTGATAACCGCTTTTTCCCCTATCATAGTATTAATCAGTGTCGATTTACCAGAGTTCGGACGTCCTATTACTGATATAAATCCAGATCTAAAGTTTGTATCTGTCATAACTATCCTCCCTTGTTTCAACAATGGTTTTCTGTTAAGGAGATCTTTTGAATATACGGAGAAGTGAACCCCGATATAATCCCGCTATATGAAAGGTAAAAATGTACCTGATCTCCTACCTGGTATTCTGTATCTACATCAGTCAAATCAAGTATCATGTGATCACTGCTGCCGCCTTCAATCCTGATATTTTCATTGTAGGGATGCATTCCCGAAGGGACAATATCTTGTCGCCCCATGGCCAAAATCCCTCGTTTCCTACTTCCCTTCTCTTTTCTGTCTTCCTCTTGTTTAGACAAAAGCGTACCTTTTTTCCCTTCAGGCACTGCAGGTTTGGTTTTTAGTTCTATAATCTCCGCTGTTAACTTAAATGCATCCTGATACGTGTTTTCAAACGTGGCGCCGGTGACTGTATCAGATCCAGTTAAAAATCCTTCCCCTATTTTGAGCTGGGTGATGTCTTTGGGTAAATCTAATGATTCAGATAGCACGAGACTACTTGTACTGCCACCGGATAATATTGGTACCTCTATCCCATTTTTGTTGAGCTCATTTTTCAATTCAACTATGGTCGATAAATTTTCTATACTTGGGAGCACCCCACTATAACAACCGATATTAGCAGCAAGTCCTTGAAAGCTTACATTAAAATAGTTTTGAGCAGTATTTATAAACGGAATAACTTCCTCCGGTAAAACCCCTTCTCTCCTATCTCCTACATCCACCATAAGAAAATAGCCAGGGGTTTTATCTTGTCTTTCCGCTTCTTCGTCTAGATTTTGAATGGTTTTTAGCTCACTTACCATACAATGGTCGGCGTGAGTTAAAAATTCTGTTACTTCTGACCGCATGGGGGCACGGAGTAAAGTCAGTACACCAGTAAAACCCCAATCTCTTATCCTTTTAATATTTTGAATCCTGGAATCCGCAAGGTGCGCCAACCCGCCTTCTAAAAAAGCATTAACTACGCAGGGATGAGCTAAAACGCCTTTGGTTACACCAGCTAAAACAACACCTTTTTTTTCTGCCTTCTCTTTTAATATTTTTACATTATGTGTAATCTTCCAAGTTTGTATTTCTATCCTTGGCAGTTTCATTTTGGCGCTCCTTAATATTTTCTCCGGCCATACAGGGAAAACTATTCGAGGTCTTTCCCAGCAAAAGCATCTGGCAGTAACTCCTCTATATTTTTTAACTTATAGTCGCCGTGCTTATTCCCCATGATTATCAAACTTGACCTAGAAAATTCCGAAATTACTTGCCGACAGGCGCCACACGGGGAAATCATCTCATCAGAATCAGCCACTACCGCTAGAGCTTTAATATCCCTCGAGCCCTCACAAACAGCGCTAAACACAGCATTCCTTTCCGCGCATATCGTTAAACTGTAGGAGGCATTCTCTATATTGCTTCCTCGGTAATAATGGCCCTGTCCATCTAGGGCAGATGCCCCCACTTTAAAACCTGAATAAGGTACATATGCCCTTTGCAAACCTTCTAGAGCTAATTTAAGTAAATGTTTTATCTCACTTTTGCTTAGATATTTATTGCGATTGGTCATTGTTTTTTTCCTCGCTTCCACTAAGGGGTATTTTTCTATCTTGATTATCCATTTGGTCCAGTGCTGTATTTGCTGAAAAATCTTGTGGTGCTAATTCTTGTCCATTATCTTCTTTGACAGGCGGAGCTACCACACCACCGCTCATCACAAACTTTAAGCCTTCTTCCACTGTCATATCTAAGAATATGACATGTTCCCTGGGTGCCATAATTAGCATGCCGGAAGTAGGGTTTGGAGTTGTTGGAATGAAAATACTCAAAAGCTTCTGCTTGGTTTTTACTTGGGGTTCTCCTTTTGATTCTCCGGTAGCAAATCCCAGGGCCCAAACACCTTTTCTTGGGTATTCTACCATTAACACCCTGTTAAAAGAAGGCCGATCATTTTGCGCAAACGTATCTGTCAATTGTTTTATAGCTAGATAGATATTGCGAATAAGTGGAAGTCTTGTAAACAAAACATCCGTGAGCTCAACAATTTTCTTCCCCACCAAGTTCGCAGTAAGCACCCCGGTTAAAAATATGATTATTATAGCTGAAATAATGCCCGCACCGGGTCTATCCCATGGGACCAACACGAAAGGTTCCCCCACCAAACTATCCAACCAGTTAAAAATTCTCCATACCAAATAAATGCTAACAAATAAGGGGAAAATAACAATAATGCCTGCAATAAAATAGTTCCTGATTTTCTTTGCTATATAACGAATCATGATATCACCCTTATACCCTGTTGATGAACGTAACGCTTATTATACCCAAAATTAAACCGCCAACCACCCATAAATAAACTTGTTCGGCCCCCTTACTCCTAGTATGTGCCATGAACTGCGACCCCACCAGCACTATGAGAGCGGGGATTAATAGATGCCGCCACAGTTCGAAGGCGATCAGCCCCAAAAAACCAATCAAGAATGCGTATATTCGAGTTGTCCAGCTGTATATGGAGCCTTCATATTTGAATTTTTCAACTATAAAACTGCCTATAACAAGAATCAGAAATAATCCCAAAAAATAAAACGGACACTGCTGTTTGATCTCAACCCAAAAGGATTTCATTAGTTCATTCACCGGCTGGTAATACGCGATGAATCCAAGAATTACAGCATTCAGAGAAGCAAGCATCACCGCACCAGCAGCCACGTCTTTTGCCACGGCTGCTAATTTTGTTTTTTTACTGGTATAGAGGTCTACGGTGCTTTCTATAGAAGTATTAAACATTTCAGTTACCAAAACGAGGAACACTGCAAAAATAACCATTAACATTTTGACGGTCTCAATCTGTAAAAAGAGGCCTAAAGCCAAGGCTAAAACAGCAGCAAGTAAGTGAAATTTCATGTTAGGCTGGGTCACTACTGCATATTTAAAACCCTTGATGGCAAAATAAAAACTATCAGATAGCTTTCTCTTTTTCATCAGCGTTCCTCCAGTATAATCCCCTTTTCCCAGTTTCTAATAAGCGGACAATATAATGGATTTATAGTAACCTCTAGCTAGAATCCCTAGTCAATCCCATTTTTGTTAGTATTTCCTCCTGTAAGGCAAACATATTTTTTTCCCCTATTTTACTTGCATGTTCATAACCAAGCAAATGCAGCAGCCCATGCAGAAATAAAAAGTTTAGCTCTCTTTTTTCCGAGTGCCCATATTCGGCTGCTTGCCTTTTAACCGCATCCATACTTACAATGATATCACCCAAGGGGATTAGATCACTGGTTTCTCCTTTATTGATCTCATCCAAAAGATCTTGTTTCTCTTCCTCTTCTATCATATTAAATGAAAGGACGTCGGTTGGCTTATCTTCGTCCCGATACGCCTCATTGTATTTTTGTATGGTCTTATCTGTAACCAGCCATAATCCGACTTCAACTTGATAAAGTTTTTCTTCACCAACCACGTAATTCAAAGCGTATTGCATTAAATCATTCAGGTTTTTTTCCATCTCCGTTGTCAGCTGATGCTCTGTTTTGTTCATAATCATCAAATTCATCCCCTCTCCCCCTTTCATCGAGCAGGTTGTCTGGGTATTCTATTCTTTGATGAAAAATCCCTGCCAAAATTTGCACAAAAGCATCAGCTATAACTTTCAAATCTTTCATAGTCAAGTGGCATTCATCAAGCTGACCTTCATTCAAATGTTCTTTAACCATTTTCCGGACCATTTTATCAATTTTATCCCTGTTCGGAGCTTCCAAAGTCCTAGCAGAAGCTTCTACAGCATCAGCCAAAAGAATAATGGCAGATTCCCTCGATTGAGGTTTCGGCCCTTCGTATTTAAAATCTTCTTCAGCTACATTTTCGTCTCCTTTATTGTTATCACAGGCTTTATGATAGAAATAGTTAACTTTTTTTGTACCATGATGTTCCTGAATGATATCCGCAATTGCCCTCGGTAAACCATATTTTTGGGCCAACTCCATTCCATCTTTAACATGAGAAGTTATAATCAGTGAACTCAAATTAGGCGATATTTTATCATGGGGGTTATCACTGGCAAACTGATTTTCAATAAAAAAGTAAGGCCGTACCAGTTTACCCACGTCATGATAATAAGCGCCAACTCTTGCTAAAATTGAATTGGCACCTATTTCTTCAGCCGCTGTTTCCGCCATGTTTGCCACTACAATACTGTGATGATAAGTGCCGGGTGCTTCCATCAACAACCTCTTAAGTAGTGGTTGATTGGGGTTGGCAAGTTCTAATAATCTAACGGAAGTGGTTAACCCAAAAGCAGTTTCCAAGTAAGGCAAGAACCCAATCGCCAAAATAGCCGATAAAAAACCATTAAATATACCGAAAACCACGTTTCGTGATAGGCCGATTAAAGCTTCGGATTCTAACTGAAAGTTACCAGCAATTAAAAAGAGGGCAAAGATAATGGCAGCATTTGCTGCAGCCACATAAAATCCAGATTTGGTTAAATCTTTTCGCTCTTGCAGTTTTGCCACTGAAAAAGTCCCTGCAAACCCACTCGTTAAGGCAAAAATAGCAAGCATCAGGTCATTGCCGGCTAAAATACCTATAAAGATAGATAACATGGATACAATCAAAATAGCAAGCCGGGCACCATATAGAACCGTTATTAAAATCGCAGCCATGGCCACTGGCACCAAATAGCCAGAAAAAACATCCATCAATCGCGCGAAAATCAGGGTAGCCACAAAAATGAGCCCTAAAAGCACAATTAAAGAGCTGCTGTTAAATGTTTCAGGGTAGTAAAAATATAAATAAAAACCTGTCAATACAAAAGAGGCACCAATCAATGCTATCAAGCCAAGAAACATATAGTAATCTCCATGGGCTCTTTGAAGTCCTAAATCTTCAAGGATCATTAAATGTCTTTCGGTCAGCCTTTCACCTTCTCGCACAATCACTTCACCCTGCACCACCGTAGCAGGCTCCACTTCTTCCATAGCTTCTTCTCGTCTCTCTTCAGTAGCTTCTTCATTATAAATCAAATTTGGGTTAATAGAAGAAACTAACACCGCTTCTACAAAGTTTTTTACAGCTTCAGAGTACCCTCGTTCCTCTACGTACGCAGTGATCTGATTTTCTACTTCTCCCATACCACCTGGCTCAACCCCTTGTTCCATGGTTTCTACCAAAAACGCTGCGGCTTCTGTTTGGGCTTCCTCTAAAATCATATTATTTTCTATTTTCCCAATGGGGACCACTGTTTCTTCGCTATCAGAACCCAAATCAAGAGGCGCCTCATGGATAAAACGGTTCCTTAATGTCTCTTTGTGTTCCGCTTCATCCCAGTCTGAAACATTCTCTTCTTGCTCTATTCTTTCCTGCGTTTCCAAAAAGTTTTCATTATAGGAGATGAGTAATTGAAAGGTCTCAATCAAATTATCTTCTGCCCGTTCTACGGCTCCCGTATCTAATTCGTATACTCTAGGTACTTCTTCTGCAGCCGCTTCTTTCCGCTGTTGTGTCACATACCTATCTACCACTTCTCTTGGCGCATAAAAGCTTCTCGGGCTGACTTGCCCAACCTCCAGGGTATCGGGTAAAAAACCAATACCCATAACAATGCCCACACAAAAGAGAATGATCACCGCAATAAGCCCTCTTTTCCAAGGAGGGTCTGCGTTATTTATTTTATAATTGTTGTTGGTCTCTTTTTCTTGAGCAGCTTCAGATGGCACAAACATAAGAAGTCCACCTACTTTACCAGCTATTCTTACTTATTGGTTCGCCTGTCTTGGTCTTGTGCTTGCTCATGTTCTTCATAAGCTAGTATAATTTTTTGGACCAACTCATGGCGTACGACATCTTTTTCAGTTAAATAAACAAAAGCTAAGCCGTGTATGCCTTTTAAAATATCAATAACCTCTGTCAAGCCAGAATATTTACCTGAAGGCAAATCCACCTGGGTTATGTCTCCAGTGATAACCGCTTTAGAATTTAAACCTGTCCGAGTTAGAAACATCTTCATCTGTTCCGAAGTGGTGTTTTGTGCCTCATCCAATATAATAAAAGAATTGTCCAATGTTCTGCCGCGCATATAAGCCAAAGGTGCTATTTCAATCACTCGCTTCTCCATATATTTATGGACTTTTTCCACCCCTAACAAATCAAAAAGTGAATCATAGATCGGCCTCAAGTAAGGATCTACTTTTTCCTGTAAATCACCAGGTAAAAAACCCAATTTTTCACCTGCTTCGACTGCTGGGCGAGTTAATATTAACCGATCCACTTCCTGGTTCTTAAGGCTAGCTACTGCCATGGCAATGGCCAAATAAGTTTTACCCGTACCAGCTGGTCCAATGCCGAACACCACGTCATTATTTTTAATCGCTTTTACATAATTTTTTTGCCCCAAGGTTTTAGGTTTAATTTTTTTGCCGTGCTGAGTGGTGAAAATCATTTCGTCAAAAAGTTCTTTAATTTGTGATGCTTCGCCACACTTGATCAAATCAGCCGCATATTTAATATCAAAGCTGCTAATTTTTTTGCCAGACCTACTACTTTTTAGCAATTCTCGGATTAACGTTTCTACTTGTTGAATAGACGCTTTAGAACCTTTAATTTTCACCTGATTGCTTTTGGGAATTAACTGCACAGGAAAACAACGTTCAATAATTTTCAGGTTTTCATCAAATTGGCCAAATAATTGTAAGGTTTCTTCTTCACTAGATAAAACGACTGTTTTTTCAGTTTCTTCGGCTCTACCAGGTCTTTCCAAAAAACACCCCTCCATTTGTCATTGACGATTAAGGCACTATTGGTAATTAAAAACACCTTTAAAGCAAAAATTTTAATACTATTGCTAACTTACCTCTCATGAAGAATATGCTTTCAAATAAACGTATTTAAATTATCATCACAATAATACCACATTTCTCTACATAGAGCCAACCGAACCCAATCTTTCTAAAATTGAAAATTTAAAAAAGACAAAAAAGTGGATTGATAAACAATCCACTAAAATTAATTATTTAAAACGGTTGTGTTTTGCCATTATTTCATGGGATTTAGGTTTCCCTAGAACCTCTTTAAGCAGAATTCCTTTTTTTAAATCATTTCTATCTTTGAGCACGTCCTGTACTCTCCATCTACTTTTGGGCTTTTGTTTACGATAAGTTGAATATCTCTTTTTGCTGGTATATAAAGCACTGCTTTTCTTATCTTTTCTTTTAGGTTTTTTGTCTCGGTATTCGCTGATCTTGTCATCAATAAACACATCCTCTTTTTCGGTTCCTTCATCCTTTTCTGCAGCACCAGGCCAATGACTGGCAGTTTCTCTTCTTCTTTCCCCATAAAAGGGTTTGTCTTTTTCTGCTGCCTCGCCACCTCGCCCTGGCATGGCGGGAAAACTTTCTTGACCTGGCCAGCCCGGGAAAACCTCCCCTTTTCTTCCAGTATCTTTCTCTCGAGGTTCAGAGGGCCCTTCAGCTGGTTTGGGAAAACTCTCTGATCGCCTTTTTTGAGTTTTGCTCTTATTCAGCGCATTTCTCACCGCTGAAATAATCAAAATAATGATTATAATCAAAATCGGTTCCATAGCAACACCTGCCTTCCCAGGAAAACTGGGAATAATTACTTCTTCCTGCCTTGAAGTTTGCTACATTAAAGAAAGGTATCATGGGGAATTTATTCGTCTTCATCTTGTTCATCTACCGGTCTCCTATAATGAGGTGTCTCGCTGCTTTCCGTATCGTCTCTGCCTGATAAATAACTTCTCATGTCAGTATCAGCCTGAATGTTTTTCATGTTGTAATAATCCATGACACCCAGCCGACCAGATCGGAGTGCTTCAGCCATAGCCAAAGGTACCTGAGCTTCAGCTTCCACAACTTTGGCCCTGTTTTCCTGTACAGTTGCTCGCATTTCCTGTTCATGGGCAATAGCCATGGCACGGCGCTCTTCCGCTTTTGCCTGGGCAATGCGCTTATCAGCATCGGCCTGGTCCGTTTGTAGTTGGGCGCCAATATTTTTGCCCACGTCCACGTCTGCAATATCAATACTGAGAATCTCAAAAGCCGTACCGGCATCCAGTCCTTTATTTAGTACAGTGTGAGACATGTTATCCGGATTTTCCAAAACTTTTTTGTGATTTTCCGCCGAACCGATCGTTGTTACAATACCTTCGCCAACCCTGGCAATTACAGTGTCTTCACCGGCACCACCTACTAAACGGTCAATGTTTGCACGAACGGTTACTCTTGCTTTTGCTTTTACTTCTATACCATCTTTAGCAACTGCTGCCACTACCGGAGTTTCAATAACTTTAGGATTGACACTCATCTGAACTGCCTGCAGTACTTCACGACCGGCTAAGTCGATAGCAGAAGCTCTTTCAAATTCTAGGGGGATCTCCGCTCTTTGAGCAGCAATAAGCGCATTGACCACCCGGTCTACGTTTCCCCCAGCCAAATTATGACCTTCCAATTTGTTAGCACTTAAATCCAAGCCTGCTTTCGTCGCTTTGATTAAAGGTTTAACAACTTGCGCCGGGATTACGCGACGCAGCCGCATGCCCACCAGGGTAAATATGCCAATCCTTACCCCTGCTGCTTGAGCTGAGATCCACAACCCCACAGGGATAAAGCTCAGTAAAATCGACAAAACTATGATTGCTAGGGCAACCATAATCAATAAAGAAATAATTCCTCCGTCTAGCATAATCAAACCTCCTCACTAATTTCATTGCTTGCTTCTTTTACAATAATTCGAGAACCTTCCACTTTGGAAACCACTACTTTTGTATCTTTGGGCACATACCCCCCTTCACTGATCACATCCACTCTTTCCCCGGAAATTTTAGCAGTACCCGCCGGGCGCAGCGGTGTCTCAGTTACGCCTTTTGCCCCCATAAATTGTTTATAAGTGGTCTTTGTCCCGACATATCCTTGGTCTGGTGATTCCGAGTGGCGCAAAATAATTCTATCCCAAAATCGACTCCGGACAAAAAATCTAAACGCAACTGCTAATACTATTATGGTTCCCAAAATACTGTAAAGAAGCATCATTAACCCTTCTTGCGTATCAGCTGCTGACAGTACCACAGAAAATCCAAAAGAACCGATTCCAGCGAGTCCAAAAATCCCGAATCCAGCGATGAAAGCTTCAATTAATAACAATATGATACCAACGGCAAAGAAAAGTAAAACTTCATAACCTGCCAAACCTGCAAATAAATGACCCCCAAAAAACAAGCCAAAAGCCAGCAATCCAAGGGCGCCTGGCACGCCCAACCCTGGCGAGGTGATTTCAATAATTAACCCAGCCATTCCCAGCGTTAAAAGAAAAGACGCAACAATGGGCGAGGTAAAAAAGCGGGCCAAGCGCTCTGCCCATGCCATAGGATATTCTTCCACATTTGCATTCTCATAACCCGTTTGCTGCAGAAGTTCATCATAGCTATCTGCGACACCATCTGCCATACCCTGTTCAACTGCTTGACTGGCAGAGAGAGTCAATAGCTCGCCAGCGCGCACCAAGTTTTCTATTTCCATCTCCCGCCTTACCATGGCAGCAGCAATTTCCGGATCTCTATCGTGAAGCCTGGCTACTTCCCGCATCTCACTCTCCCAAACGCTCATCACTTTTTCACCTGCCGGTTCCTCCCCAACCACGGCTTCAGCGGCGCCCATTTGTCCTCCTGTTCTCATATAAATCTGTTCCGACGCCAGGGCTAAATAAGATCCCGCTGAAATAGCCCTGTGATTAATAAAAGCATAGACTGGAATTTCTTCATCCACAATTAAGTCTTTTATATCAAAAGCGGCATCCAGTGTTCCACCTGGTGTATCAATATCCAAAACGATTAAATCGGCTCTGTCCTCTCGTGCATCTTGAAAAGCACGGTTCATAA
>CAZARY010000047.1:0-12289 GCA_964487675.1 uncultured Clostridia bacterium
GGGAAAAGAGAGAGGGATTGCCGTAGCTGCTCGCTCAAAGCGGCTAACGGTAATTTACCGTTAGCTTTTTTATTTGTATAAAAAGTATTATTAATCCAACTTATCCTAAAAGGAGTGGTGATTTCCATGTATTTTGCTGGCACCATGCGCATTAACGAGAAGGGCAATTTTGAAATCGGGGGATGTGATACAGTCGATTTGGCTAAACAATACGGCACTCCTTGCAATGTATTGGATGAACAGTTAATCCGTGAAAATTGTCGAAAATATTCCCAGGCTTTTGAAAAATACTATCCCGACGCCAAGGTTATCTATGCGGGAAAATCTTTTCTTACCCGGGCTCTTTGCCGTATCATGGAAGAAGAAGGCATGCATCTCGATGTAGTCTCTGGTGGTGAGCTCTACACCGCTTTGCAAGCCGATTTTCCGGCGGAAAATATCTTTTTCCATGGTAACAACAAATCCAAAGAGGAGCTGGAAATGGCGCTTAATGCTGGAGTCGGGAGGATAGTTGTCGATAATTTTTTTGAACTTGAACTGTTAAGAGAGCTCACATCCGAAAGAAAAAACGATTGTCGGATCCTATTTCGCGTAAATCCACAGATCGAAGCCCATACCCACGAATATATTAAAACCGGCACAGAAGATTCGAAATTCGGTTTTCCACTAAGCACTGAAGAGGGGCTTTATGATGCCGTTGCATTAGTCCAAAAAAACCAGCATCTGCATTTAACCGGTCTGCACTGCCATATTGGTTCTCAAATTTTCGAAAGAGAGCCATTTCAGTTGGCCGCCGAAACCCTACTGGACTCCATGGTAAACATTAGGGATCACTACCAGTTAACTTTACGCGAAATCAACCTGGGCGGAGGCATAGGCATCCGTTATACTGGTGACGAATCCCCGGCGCCCATAGAAAACCACATTGAAATGATAGCCCGGACCGTGGAAGAAAAAACCCGTGCGAACGAATACCCACGTCCCACCATTATGGTAGAACCGGGGCGATCTATCACTGGTGAAGCCGGTATTATGTTGTATACCATCGGAGCTGTGAAAAACATTCCCGGCATCCGTAAGTACGTTTCTGTAGACGGGGGAATGAGCGATAATATCCGACCTGCGCTTTATAATGCTGAGTACACAGCCATTGTTAGCAACAAAGCTGGAGAAGAACTAGAAGAAAAAGTCAATATCACTGGAAAAGTTTGCGAATCCGGAGATATGCTTATTCAAGATATCCGTCTGCCGAAAGTAAAAGAAGGCGATATATTAGCCATGCTAAGTACCGGATCCTATACCTACTCCATGGCCAGCAACTATAATGGTTTAACACGGCCGGCAGTAGTACTAGTCAAAGACGGAAAATCTGAAGTCATTCTCGAGCGGGAAAATTATCAAGATTTGTTGAAAAAAGACATTTTACCCAAGCGATTGACCAAAAATCAACGTTCGTTTTCAATTGTTAACTAAAAAGTATTTCTCAAATTCAACAAGACTAAATTTGAAGATGAGAGGTTTTTAATATGGAATTTTGGAAAATGCACGGTTTGGGTAATGATTTTATTGTAATCGATGCTAGAGAACAAAATGATAAAGATCAGCCTAAGATTGATTTTGCAAATATGGCAAAACAGTTATGTGCCCGTAAGTTTCAAGTCGGCGCAGATGGCCTCGTGGTTATTTCCGAAGGCGTGACTTCACCTTTTAAAGTGAATATTTTTAACGCTGACGGCTCAGAAGCAGAAATGTGCGGTAATGCAATGCGTTGTATAGGCAAATTTTTATACGAGATTAACAATCATAAACACAAGTCCATCAATTTAGAAACCAAGGCTGGAACAAAAGCTCTTTCACTAAATGTGAATCAAAATATTGTCACCTCGATTGAAGTGAATATGGGAAAACCTTCTTTCCTTGGTAAACACATACCTGTAGATGGTTGTGAAAACAATGAAATCATCAACTATGAAATAACGCTAGATTCTGTGCCCATTGCTTTTACCGGGGTTTCCATGGGAAATCCCCATGCTGTTATTTTTCAGGATACGATTTCGCTCCAAGAAGTCGAAGACAAGGGACCCGTAATTGAAACGCATCCCTTTTTTCCCTACGGCACAAA
Organism: uncultured Clostridia bacterium; assembly: GCA_964487675.1. GTDB lineage: Bacteria > Bacillota > Natranaerobiia > Natranaerobiales > Natranaerobiaceae > CAZARY01. The sequence continues at coordinate 2,123 of CAZARY010000047.1, forward strand.
CGTAGAATTTGTAAGGGTCATTGATAGACAGAATTTGGAGATAGAAGTTTGGGAAAGAGGGGTAGGAAGAACTTATGCTTGTGGCACCGGTGCATGTGCCAGTCTAGCAGCCGCGGCTAAACTCGGGTTAACAGAACCCAGAGCAACTGTAAAACTCCCCGGCGGTAATTTAACGATCGCTTGGGACCATCAAGGTGAGGAAATGTTTATGTCAGGAAGCGCTTCCATTGTTTTTCAAGGAACTATTTATTCTGGATAGCTTGTGATTAAATCCTCATCATCTTTTGATTAAAACCTCATCATATAGTAACTTTTGATTCGCCTAAGGGAAGATTATATTGAGTAATGAAGGGTACGGAAGCATAATGAAAAAATTCAGTTTTGAGCCAATTTACCCTCAAATAATTTGCTCAAAACCATTAATCATTAAAAGAATTTTAAAAGACTGGAGGGATGCTTAATGGATTTAACAAGCAGGTTGAGAAGGTTACCTGGTTATTTATTTGCTGAAATCGACAAAAAAGTAGCTGAAAAGAAGAACCGTGGAGTAGATGTCATAAAGCTTGGCGTAGGTGATCCCGACCTTCCCACACCCACTCATATCATTGATAGAATGAAACATGAAGTAGAAAAACCAGAAAATCACCAGTATCCTTCTTACCTGGGGTTAGAAGAATTTAGAGAGGCTGTGGTCAGTTATTACAAAGATCGTTTCAATCTCACGCTTGATTATGAAAACGAAGTGGTTTCTTTGATTGGCTCTAAAGAGGGAATTGCCCATATTTCTCAATGTTTTGTGGAACCCGGTGATATTAATCTGGTGCCCGATCCCGGGTACCCAGTTTATGGAATTGGCACTTTGTTTGCTGGCGGCGAAAGCTATCCTTTGCCCTTAAAAGCAGAAAACGATTTTTTAATCGATTTAGCAGCTGTGCCAGAGCATATAGCCAGAGAAGCAAAAATATTGTTCTTTAACTATCCCAATAATCCTACCTCCGCTGTGGCCGATACAGATTTTTTCCAAGAAGTCGTGGAATTTTGTCGAAAATATGATATCGTAGCCTGCCATGATGCGGCCTATACCGAAATTGCTTTTGATGGCTACCAACCTCCTAGCTTCTTACAAGCAGAAGGTGCTAAAGAAGTGGGGATTGAATTTGGGTCCTTATCCAAAACATTTAACATGACCGGTTGGCGTATTGGTTACGCTGTGGGCAATCCGGACATTCTAGCCGCCCTGGGTAAATTTAAAACCAATATCGATTCTGGAGCTTTTCAAGCGGTGCAGCTCGCTGCGGTAGAAGCTTTAACTGGAAGTCGACAATGCATAGAAGATTTAAATTCCACTTATGAAAGGCGCAGAGATATTGTTATAAATGGCCTACAAGAAACCGGAATTGAGGTGAAAATCCCAAAAGGCACATTTTATGTGTGGGCACCCGTACCGAATGGTTTTAGCTCATCTGAATTTGCAGCAAAGGTATTAGATGACACAGGTGTTGTAGTCACCCCTGGAAATGGATTCGGTGAACAAGGGGAAGGGTATTTCCGTATTGCTTTGACAGTAGATGAGTCAAGAATGGAAGAAGCAATGGAGCGATTAACAAGCAAATTAAAATTATAATCTTAATTAATAGCAATGCAGATGATTATTAATATTAAAAGATCTGGCTGGAAATGAAACCTTTTAGTAATATTTCATCCCTGTGCTTGATTTCTATATCCACTTTACCATGTTTTCGGGAGCTGTCTAAGACCTTTGCTTTGACTTGAATTTCTTGCTCCAACTGTATAGGACCCAATATATTAAAAGAACAGTTTTCTAAAACAATATTACCATTGCTGTTGTGGCCGAGGGCAGCAAAGCTGGCCTCGGTCAACAGCGTGGTCAAGACTGATGTATCAAGGCTTCCCATATGATCTGTCATAGCCGGTGTAATGTAGCCCGTTAAAATTATTCCTTCTGACGTCTCCTCTTTGGCAAAATTCACTTGAATTAATTTTTTAAAAGCAGTACCGGTATCTCTTTCTTGTCCTCTCCCAAACTGCATGGCTTCCATAATATCTTGGCGGCTTACAACCCCCATTAATTTATTGTTTTCATCCACTACAGGTATTAATTCTATCCCTTTCCATACCATGATATAAGCTGCAGAAGCTACTAGTGTTCCCGGAGAAATGGTAATCGGATTCCGGGTCATAAATTCGCATATTGGCGCATCATTGTGGCGCCCCATGACATCTTTTGCGGTGACCATCCCCTGGACTTGACCCGAATGGTTGACTACAGGAAACCGGCTGTGCTTTGTTTCTTCCATTAACCGCTCCCAATCTTTGTAAGTATGTTGGGTATGCAAATAATACGCTTTAACATTCATAATGTCTTCAATATGAAGTATTTCAGATTCAAGCAATTTATCATTTAGAGCCTGATTAATTAAGGTAGCTATTCGATAGGTATCGTAGTGACTTTTTATGATAGGCAGAGAAAGCCTATCAGCCAGTTTTTTATTTGCCTCGCTGGTTTCAAAGCCACCTGAAATAAGTACAGCAGCGCCCTTATTTAATGCCAACTCATGAGCAGCTTCCCTATTGCCTACGATTAAAATACTGCCTTCTTGAATATATTTTTCCATGTCCGCTACTTTCATAGCGCCAATCAAAAAACGGTCCAACGGTTTGTATAAACCCTTTCTCCCTCCAATAACTTTTCCGTTGACTATCTTTATCAATTCAGCAAATGTAACTGTCTTATTGGCTCGGCGATTATAATTTTTTATTCTAATTGTCCCTGTTTTAGGAATGGTACTGACAAATCCTTTAGTTTCGGCATCTTTAATAGCCCTGTAAGCGGTCCCATCGCTCACCTCTAATTCACGCGCTATTTTTCTTACCGAGATTTTGGTTCCTATGGGTAGCTCAGAAATATATCTTATCAATTCCTGGTGCTTGGTCAAGCTTCCACCCCCATATTTGCTTACATATTTTTGATTATTTTCAGAGCTGCCATTATATTTTCTTCATTTAAATCTTTGTGTGTAACCATCCTCACTTTGTTTTCACCCGCTAAGTTCGCCTTTACGCCCTGGTTATTGATATAAGAAATAAAATCACTACCAGAAATATAATCATTATCTAGGTTAAACCTAACTATATTGGTCTGCACCCGAGATAAATCAATATCAATCCAAGAAAGCTTTGATAGTCCCTCTGCTAGGATCCTGGCGTTATTATGATCTTCATCCAATCTACCCACCATTTCATTAAGGGCTACCAGCCCACACGCTGCAATAATACCAGCCTGCCTCATTCCTCCACCTAATAGTTTTCTACATTTTCTGGCCTTTTGGATAAATTCCTTCTTCCCTACGAGCATAGATCCTATAGGTGCTGAAAGCCCCTTTGATAGACAAAACATCACTGAATCGCATGATCTGACCAGTTCGGAAACATTTAAGTCTAAGTACGTGGCAGCGTTAAAAACCCTGGCTCCATCTAAATGTAAGGGGATCCTGTGAGCTTTAGCTACTAGTCCCACGGCATCAATCTCTTCTTGGCTAAGCACGGTTCCTCCATGAACATTATGCGTATTTTCCAAACAAATTAAGCTGGTCAAAGGAAAGTGTATATTCAACGGTCTTATATTTGCCTCGATTTCATTTGGGTCTAAAAAACCCCTTTCACTACCTAATAATCTGGCTTGAACACCTGATAAATAAGAAAGCCCTGCGACTTCATACATAAACATGTGCATATTGCCTTCAACAATAATCTCCTCTCCATGGTTCGTGTGAGCCATTATCGCAGCCTGGTTTGCCATGGTGCCGGTGGGAAATAAAAGCGCTGCTTCTTTTTCCATCATACGGGCGCTTTTTGCTTCCAGCTCCAGTACAGTCGGATCTTCTTCATACACATCATCCCCTAATTTTGCTTCTGTCATTGCTCTTCGCATTGATTCAGTTGGCTGTGTAACTGTATCACTCCGCAAATCAATCAATTTAATCTCTCCTTCAATTAATGAATTTAAAAATGACCCTACAAGCTAAGGGTTATTCCAATTATATGAAAACAATTTAACTTTGTCTAGTAACTGTTATACATAAAAAAGATTTGATATAATATAAAAGGCTATATCAAAAATTATATTGTTACAAAAATAATAATACCATAAGTAACACCCGCAAGATATTTCTTTTTGCCGGAGGTAAAGTATGGCTGCGCCAACCAAAGATAACTACAAAAAACTAGCAATTAAGTTACTCATACTGATTTTTTCATTGATTGCATTGATTTGGTTTGTCCAGGAAGTCTCATGGGTTATTTCTTTAATTTTGATAAGTATATTGATCGTATACGCTATAAATCCCCTAGCAGATTGGTTAGAAATCAAAGGGTTTTCGCGAAACGCAGCAGCAATCCTAACATTTTTGAGTTTATTGGCATTTATTGTAGGCTTACTTTATTTGACCATCCCTAGATTTTATAATGAAATTAGAGCTTTAGCTGATTTTGCCCCTATCATCTATCAACATTTTGAAATTGACCAACATTTAGAGCAGATCAGTCGTATTATTGAAGGCCCTGAGTTTGCAGAATATATCGGTGAACTTTTTGATGCTTTCCCACAAGCTTTAGAAGGAGCGCAGGATTTATTTCAACAGCTAACATATTTTTCAATTGGACTCATCACCGCTTTTTTTGAATTTTTGATCGTTATGTTCCTAGTTTTTTATCTATTACGGGACATCAAAAACATAAAAAAGGGATTGATATCTGCATTCCCTGAGCAATATCAGAAGGAAGCAAACCATATTCTTGGCATCCTAGATACAAAAGTAGGACAGTATTTACGAGGAAATTTGGTCCGCTGTTTGTTAGTAGGAATATTAACAGGGCTAGGGCTTTTTATTCTGGGCATAAGATTCTACTTTATATTAGGGCTTTTAGCAGCCGTTCTAAATATAATTGTCTATATAGGACCTTATCTCGCCGCGTTTCCTGCAATATTAATTGCTTTGACGTATTCCTGGCAAACAGCCATAATAGTAGCTATTATGTACATAGTTATTCAAGTCATTGATGCGTTTATATTAACGCCTATTTTGTTGGGAAGAGCTGTTGATCTTAGACCCTTTTCCATTATTTTAGCACTTCTCATAGGCGGGACATTATATGGCATTCTCGGCGTACTGTTAGCAATTCCCTTGGCAGCATCCATAAAAGTCTTAATAAATTATTATTACTTAGAAAAAAGACTTAACAAATCAATAGCCCCCCCAAAATAGAAAAGGAGGGGCTCAATTTTATTGCATTTGTAAGTCTAATATTCAATTTGTTTAGTCTACATCTATTAAAGTGGGTTAGTCTTTTGTTCAATAAAACACTAGCACTAGTATGCAGCACTACCTTTCAATTGCTATCTCTTCTTGACAGTGATCACATGCACCATAAAACTCTAACCGATGTTCTTCTATCTTGTGGGAAGATTGTTCTTGTGCCTTGTTTAACAAATTCTCCTCTACTGGAAGATCTAAGTCATAAACACGATCACAATGATTGCATACAAAATGATAATGGTTTTCAGGATTGCCATCAAAGCGGCTGTAAGTGCTGCCATAATCTAACTCTCTGATTTCTCCCATTTCCTTTAAGACTTTCAAATTTCGATATACTGTACCGAGGCTGATGTTGGGAAGTACCTCTCTAACCTGATCATACACCCAGTCTGCTGTCGGGTGAGTCTTGGTGTTTTTTAATACATTTAAAATTATTTTCCTTTGTTTGGTCATCCTTTTCTTGCCTTTCTTAGCATTAGCCATGCTTCACGCTCCTTTCCCTAAAACAGATATTTAAATCTTTCTCTTTATACAGGAGCCCGTTTTCTTCTAGTTGTATCATATATTTGATCAATATTTTGAATGTTATGAATAGAACAAAATACAAAAAACGATTTATAAATTTGTTAAGATGGATCCCTATTAGAAACAGGATTATTCATGGTAGGGACAGTGGACAGTGTGGAAAACCGCATCAATTTAAGAAATAGAATGTTCCATCAAATTTAATGAATACGAATTATTACTTTTATTATCTTGGCTTAATTATATAATATGATGCCTTAATTCACAAGTTTTTTTCTAAAAATTTCATTAACTGACTAAAATCACCTTTTTTTTCCTGGGGATAATCCTGGGCACAACCATGTGGATCAATAATATTTTCGGTTACCAGGAACACATCCATGCCGACATCTCTGGCAATTAAATCCTCCCGGGTGTCGTTTCCTACCATAAGACAATCGCCGCACTTTAAATCCAATTTATCCGCTACTTCGCAGTAATAGTCGGAATTGGGTTTGGTGGAGTGCATATTTTCATATGAAGTAACCAAATCAAAATCTGAAACCTCAAGTGCTATCCAATTTAATCTGTTTTTTATTGCTTCCCTGGGAAACACAGGATTGGTAGCTATAGCTTTTTTAATCCAAGAATATCTATGAAGCTCTGCCATTAACTGCTCTATGTTTAAAATTACATCACGATCTATGTTAAATTTGTACTTCAATTTTGGGAATTTCTCCCGATAAAATTGATTAAAGAAGCTAGTTATTTGAGTTCGGGGTAGTGAAACTGCATTAAAAAAATATTCAAAAAAAATTTCCTGATTAGTTTTTCCTGTCCCATTATATTCTATCATTTTCTGACTGCCTATTAACACATGTTTAACAAACTCTTCTGGATCATAGAGTGTTTTTACTTCCTTTTTCAATAAATCTAAATACGCATTTAAAAATTGCTGCGTATTTAACGGCAAAAGCGTACCATCCAGATCAAATAAAATAGCTTTGTACATTTACTTTCAACCCTTTCAATAAAAACCTATAAAACCATGCTGACGTAAAGCTTCAAATAAAACCACTGCCACTGAATTGCCTAAATTCAAGGAACGAAAACCAGGTTTCATGGGGATCCGAATAGTATTATCCTGGTATTTTTCCAATAAAGCATCAGACAAGCCTTCAGTCTCTTTTCCGAATACCAGCACCGCATCTTTGGGATACTGCACCTGGTGATAATACCGCGTTCCTTTGGTTGTAAGCAGGTAAAGCGGATGTCCACTGAGCTGCCTTTCTACCGAGTTAAAATTATCATGGACATAGTAAGTCAAGGTATCCCAATAATCTAATCCTGCCCTTTTTAGTTCCCGATCGCTTATAGAAAACCCCAATGGTTTCACTAAGTGAAGTACAGTTTGTGTAATAGCACAGGTTCGAGAAACATTTCCAGTGTTTGGAGGTATTTCGGGTTCAACTAAAACCACATGTAGTTTATGCATCAACCATCAATCGCTTTCTCTTGATAATACGCGACAGGATAGCCTGTCGCGTATTATTATTTCAGGTTTTAATAAAAACATAGGAACAATCAACGCAAATGAGAGAAAAGCTAACTTGCTGTTTCTGATTTTGATCGTGGTTCAGCAAAAGATGGATGTTTGGTTTGTGCTTCTATTAGAGGGGTAAGTGCGTTCATAATTAAGATAGAAAACGCAACCCCACCCGTAGGGGGTAATACATACCGAAAAAGAGAAATTAGTATACCCACTCCCAAAGCAAATATGATTTTACCCCGGTTATTGATTGGACATGTAACCCAATCCGTTGCCATGAAGAAAGCACCAAATAAAACGCCTCCACTGAGAATACTGTAAATCGGGTCTACACCAAATGCAAAACTTAAAACAAGTACTGTAGCCAAGATAACACCCGGTATATACCAGTTAATTTGATGACGGTACAGTAAATAAGCACCACCGATTATAACTGCCAAGGCTGACGCCTCTGCCAGTGATCCACTATTAGCAGAAAACAAAAGCAACTCCCCATAACCTGGCATTTCAGCTCCCTGATGCATTAAGGTTAAAGGTGTAGCCCCGCTAATGGTATCGACTTCTCTTTCAGCAACGCCTACCTGCTGGAATCCCATCCAGCTGCCTAAAAAAATTGTTGCTACGTAACCAAACAAAGCAGGGTTAAACCGATTCCATCCCAATCCACCCATTAATTCTTTAACAATGCCCACAGCAATAACTGTGGCTATAATGGCTCTTAAAGGTGATGCAGCTACCGGCAGCACCAGGGCTACAAACAACCCCGTTAAAACCGCACTAAAATCACTTAAATTTGGTTGCTTACCCATTAATTTTCTAAATATCACTTCCGTGATCATGGCTGTAATCACAGATACAGCTATCAAGGAAATCGCCTGAGGTCCGTTAAAATATATGGTGACTAAAATAATGGGCACCATTGCCAGAATAACATCTCGCATAGACCTAGCGGTGGAATAATCCCCTCTTAAATGCGGCGGTGGCGAAGTCAAACGGTCATTAATCGTCACTGCAATTCCCCCTTTTGGAAAATTTACGTTTCTCCATATGCTTGAATGGTAACTAGTGAACTATTTACCCCTGCTCCTCTGTCTGCGTTTTACAATGGGTTTCACCTGCTGAATAAATAGAGTAATGGGTCTATTAGCAGGACAAAGGTACATGCACAAACCGCATTCCGCACAGTCCATTACATCCCAGTTTTCTGCCTTAGTATATTGTTTGTATTCAGAATAGGTGCTGAGCATGTTCGGAAACAAATGCATGGGACAATGCTGGATACAGCTGCCACATCGGACACAATCATCATAATCATAAGGATCCCATGTCATATCCTCCTTAAACACAATAATGCCTGTACTATTTTTCACCACCGGTGATTGGGTAGTTTTCAGTGCCACTCCTGTCATAGGGCCACCCAGGATAACCTTGTAGTTTTCTAGATCATGGATACCGCATTCTGAAAGCACATGCTTCACAGGGGTTCCTATTTTTATTCTATAATTACCTAAAAGTGGAACATCGTAACCACTAACAGTGACAATCCTTTCCATCAAAGGTTTCCCATATTTAACAGCTTCGTAAACGGCAATGGTTGTTCCCACGTTCCTAACAATGCAGCCAATGTCTGCTGATCTCTTTCCCCTGGTTGACAAGCGACCAGTACACGCATAAATAACGCTGGCTTTATACCCCTGAGGAAATTTTGCTTTTAGTGAAACAACTTCCATATCTCTATTGCGGTTTGTTATTTCATCTGCTACTGCTTTAATCGCATCAGGCTTATTTTCTTCTATGCCAAAGTAACATTTTTTAGCGCCAATAATATCCATTAATATTTCAGCCCCGGTTACTAATTCTTCACTCATTTCCACCATAGACCGGTGGTCACAAGTTAAAAAAGGTTCACATTCCGCACCGTTAATCAAAAGGGTGTCTATGGGTTTTGACTGGTTAACTTGAACATAAGTTGGAAAGGCCGCTCCACCCATACCAACGACGCCTGCTTCCCTGATGCGCTCCTTCATGTCCTCGATAGACATCTGACTAATATCCTTTTCATCGGGCTTAAATGCTTTTTGTTCCAGGTCCGGTTCGATAACCACGCTTTCCACTTCATCGCCTTCAAAATAGGGCCTCGGTTCTACTGCTTTTACTGTTCCTGAAACACTCGCGTGAACTGGTGCGCTAATATATTCTTCAGAATCACCAATTTTTTGACCTATCTCAACGCGCTCACCCGCTTTTACTAGCGGATCACAAGGGGCGCCAATATGCTGCACCAATGGAATGATAATTTCTTTTGGGATCGCAGACATTTCTACGATGGGTTTGTCTGAAGTGAACTTATAATGCGGAATATATGCGCCACCGGGAAAAGTTTTTGTTTCCAAACTCTACACCCCCTTAAGTTTGAATCGTTAAGAGTCTTCGCTCGATTTATTCGTTATTGTCTTCCTCTGCTTCCTCACCTTGAGTCAACTCACGTTTGAGCTGTCTTGTCCTCAAGAAATTGACTACCAAGGCTGCACCACCAACCACTACAAATGCAGGCGCAAATGGAATACTGTCCCAGGCACGCAAAGTTGAAGAAATTTGAGGATCTTCCGGGTATTCATAAACTTCAGGCGCATAAGCCAATACGCCTAAAACAGCCAGCCCTCCTAATTCCTCTGTTCCATAAAGACTAGCGTCTTGATAACCTTCATCTTTCAATTCAGCTACCTTTTGTTGACCAATTTCAAGCATTTCTTCGGGTGTCCCAAAGTGAATCGCATC
>CAZARY010000048.1:0-12256 GCA_964487675.1 uncultured Clostridia bacterium
ATACTTAACAATGAGCGCTGTTACTCCGGACTCCAGTGTAACCCCTACAATGAGGATAGCACCCAGGGCAGTCCAACCCGTTAGCGTAAATAGGTGCACATGGGAAAGCACGGATTCCAAATCCTCATGATGGGTGCCGTATTTGTGGTTCTCTTGCTCGCGGTATTCATCGTCTTGTACGAGAGCATCGTCTTCATGAGCGGGTTCTTTATGGTCATGATTATCCTGTTGGTGCCCGTTCTCATGGTGATTATGTTCTTCTTCATGATTGCAACTGTGGGCGTGATCGTGGTTATGTACGGGGACCGCTTCAGCCCACCCCACATTAGCAGACACAACGCCTACCATTAAAGATACAGACACAATTAGCGCAGGGAAAACAGACAAAAATGCTGCTTTTTGGACGGAACTGATATTTACCAGTTTATGGAATAACATCGATCCGATGATCACTTCCGAACCGATGATCAGTGTATTCAAACCCACAATGGTTAGCCCACCGTGACCTACAAAAGCTAGAACAAGGTTGACCACAAAGACTGCTAAAAAGCCCAGACCCGGCCCCACCAAGATGCCAGTCAATACGGCCATACTCAAGTGCAGCGGAATGACTCCAAGAGGGACAGACATGGCGATCAACATAAATGCGGAGGCCATAGCTGCCCGAGGAATCCGGCTTTGCACTTCAAATCGGTCCAACTGGGACAAGAGAAAATAGAGGATAATAAAAGTTAGGACAAATCCGGTTAACCACCAAGAAATGGGCAAAATACCATCAGGCAAATGAATATGGCTCAACCACCCCACCTCCCAGAGCAAGGCTCGTCCAAAAAAAGTAATGCAACCGACTTGCGTTTGTATTAATTATAAGGGGGTTTACCCAAGCTGTCAATATGCGAAAGCTGTTTTTGAAAGCTTTTTGCAAAGCTTCTTGCAAAGTCAATTGAAGAGGATGAGGGGTTATGATACAATGCTTTTCAGTATCAAGTGTTTATGATTATAATGTATGGTACAGAATATGATTACCTGCTGAAATTCAATTGATCCTGTAAAATGCCCAATAATGATTAAAAACACCTGTAGATACTTGCCGCGGATATGCACCAATTTTGTATCTAATTTATAAGGAGCGTCATAAAAGATGACCGAAGAAAATAGAGAAAGAGCACGTATCTTGCTAGACAACGCCGGCTTAAAAAAGACACAGGGGAGAATCGCGATACTTAACCTATTGATTGGCGAGCGGAAGCCTTTGACCCAGCAAGAGATTAAGGAAGGGCTGCGGGAGGTGCAAATAAATGAAGTCACCATCTACCGGGCGCTGGAAACCTTTGAGAACACTGGGATTATTCATAAAATTGAAGGCATAGATAAAATCTCCAGGTTTGCCATATCAAAAGGCGGCCAAAGCAAGCCGAGCGATGACAACCATCCCCATTTTATCTGTACGGCCTGCGGCGAAACCGAATGTCTTATCGATTTAGAAATCCCCGCATTGGCTCCCCGTGGAGACGGCTATACCATCACCGACCGGGAAATGCTAATAAAAGGGTTGTGTCAAGATTGTTCTTAAGTGCATGTTCTTAAGCGAAATGATTATGAACAGGGTTCCAAAAGCCTTTATCTCAAAGTCAGCGTACCACAAGGAGAATTTTTTCCCTTCCACTAGCTGCGGGTAAAAAGATTTCAGGCTTAACTACAGAATTAACAGTAACAGGGGTATCTTGTTGGATTGGTGAATAATTTGGACAATCAGAATGAGTGATCGTCGATAAAGACATGAAAAAGAAAGGGGAGGCCATTTTTTTTAGTGTAAACACGGCAGCCGTGGGTATAATACTCGGCGATCTTGTAAAAATTCTTGTCTTGAGCTGAAATAGATACAAATATATTAACAAATAATGGGAATCGGGGTGCAAGCCAGGGGAATTCAGGATTTAATATGGATCAAGATTTACTGACCGACCATAAGACAATAGAGAAAAACGAAGTAGTGTTCCTCTATCTAGAAGTCACTCTCAAGTTCAGTAAAATACAAAGTTTAAACTTAACGCCAAAAAGCGAGGGGTGGCATAAATGCTTCAAAGTAATGGTAAAGTTATCCAATCGATCCAAAGGTGCATAGACATCATTGAATGTTTTGATGAAGACAATCCGGAGCTTTCTTTAGCGGAAATTAGCAGAATGACTTCTCTAAATAAAAGCACCGTACATGGAATATTAAAGACCTTATATTATAATGGTTATATAGCCAAAAATCCTTACAACAATAAATATGTGTTGAGCAGCAAATTTATCATTAAGGGTGAGTTGGCGCTTAGCTCAGTCGATTATCAACTCAAAGAAGTGGGCATTAAATACATTAAGCAAATTACCGACAAATATAAGGTTACCTCCCACTTGTTTGCGTGCCTATCCAACAATTTATATTTGATTAAGATGCAGGTTCCGAGTAACTATTACTACATTGTTAGTTCTGTAATAGGTAAAAATATGCCGCTTCATGCAACGGCGTCCGGTAAAATTATGCTGGCTCACATGGATAAAAACACCTTGAAACATTATTTAAAGCAAGAAGAGAGGCCAAAATTTACAGATAAAACCATCACCGATATAAGACAGCTAGAGGGGGAGCTTCTGCACGTTAAAGAAAAAGGTTATGCCTATGAAGATGAAGAGGTGGAAGAAGGCGTGTCTTCCCTGGCAGCCCCTGTTTATAAAGAAAATATATTGATAGCGACCCTAAGCTTTACCACGCATAAGGGGAAAGCTGAAACCATTTTTTCAGAGGCTAAGAAAGATACTCTGAAAGCAAGTGGAGCCCTCAGCGGTGAATTGACCCGTGATTGAAGTTTGATGGTCACACAAATATGCTTAAATCAAAGCGCTTAGATAGATCTTCTAAGACCTTCACGCCCCCGTAGCTGTTACCCGTTTCATCCAGGGCGGGGCCAACCACTCCCAGGCCCATTTTTTTGGGGACGCTTCCCAGTATTCCCCCTCCCACTCCGCTTTTTGCAGGAATCCCGACCTTGACCGCAAAGTTTACCGAGGCTTCATACATGCCGCAAGTGCTCAAAATTGCGTTGGTCTTTTTGCATATTTCTCGGGATATAATTTGCCGCTTTTCGCTTGATTCAGTAGCACTATCCTTACCCGGAAAGGCCCCTTCGTTTGCAAGCACAGAACCCATGACCGCCAGGTCTTTACAAGTTACAGTCAGGGAACATAATTTGAAGTAGGCATCCAACAGTTTCTCCACGTCATTATCAATTAACTTCATATTTTTCAGAAGATACCCCAGAGCTCTGTTTTGATGGCCGGATGCTTTTTCGGAACGATACACAGCATTGTCCACTGATATTTTGGGATTACGGGTTATACGGTGAGTGAGGTGTAGAACCCGGTTGAATTTTTCTTCTTCGGTATCTCCTTTTACTGTCGAAAGTGCAACAATTGCTCCCGAATTGATCATGGGGTTAAGAGGCTTACTCTGGTTTTTTACTTCTAGGTTGGCGATGGCATTAAAACTATCGGCCGTTGGCTTTAAATCAATTTTCCTAAATATCTGGTCTAAATCATTATGCATTAAGGCACAAATAAGCATGGCTACTTTTGAAATACTTTGGATGGTAAAGGGGTAATCCCAATCTCCCGCACGGCTTTCCTTTCCTTCAGTATCAATCACATAAATACCTAAACAATCAGATTTGGCCTTGGTTAGTTCTGGTATGTATGTGGCCACTTCTCCCCGATAGGTCCAGTGTTTATTATTTTGGATGATATTTGAAAGTTTTGCTTCTAATGCCTCCATATTAAAACACCATCCTTTACCAAGAGAATTTTATTAAAAGATGCGTTTCTGTAGGTACTGTTTCAATTATTTTAAATGAGGAAATAAATTAAGAAACATGGAAATTCTAAGTATTTTTCTTATTTTTCTTAATACTATAATAAATTATACAAATACATTTTGCAATCTCAAAATAGCGTTAGACATTATCAAAAATATAATTCCCAAAATATAATACTAAGAATTTTAATAATCATGATAATTTTGGTTTACAAATTGAATTTAAGTTGTGTATAATATAAGGTGTATATTATCAAATAATAGTTTGATAATATCGAATATTTGATTTTGCGAGAAGAGTCAAAAATATGGATAAGGGGGGAGATCATCAAAAAAACTATGTACAGAATTGCATTGATGATTCCGCATTCGGACACTACGTTAGAAACAGATCTGCAAATGAATTTACCAAAGGATTTTATCCTACATACCCAGCGAATATGGTTGGATGAAGTAAGCAAAGAAGCGGAACAAAAAATGGTTGATTTTGGTTTGCCCGAAGCCATACGTTATCTTAAAGGAATTACGAAGTTCAGCAGCGCCGTATTTGGCTGCACTTCAGCGTCGGTAGTTTATGGAGAAGAAGGGATGCAAGAAATTGAAAACAGTATGGCAAGGGAATTCGGATGCCCATCCATTACAGCTTTTGGCAGTGTTATGAAGGAAATAAATAAATTGGGGGCAAGTAAAATTGTACTTTTTACACCATACACACTGGAAGTGAATGAGTTTGTAAGGGAAAATTTTGAAGCATTTGGGGTACAAGTAGCTTATGATAATGGAATGGGCTATCTCAATGACGTTGATATTGGAGAGATTTTGCCTGAGAGGGTTTATGAATTCATTCTCTCTTACAAGGAGCAGCTTGAAGAACTAAACGCTGATTTATGCTTTATCTCTTGCACCAATTTAAGGAGTATGGAGATCCGAGAAGCACTGGAAAGGGAACTGAATATACCTGTGTTAACCAGTAATTACTGTGTGTATCGCTTTATAATGAATAATATGACTTAAAAGGAGGCTATCAAATGGCTAACCATAGAGTGAAATACACCTGGAAGGATCGGCTGAAGGCAATTGGGCCGGCCGCAATGGTTACAGGATCTTTCATTGGACCGGGAACGGTGACCACTTCTACGCAAGCGGGTGCTTCTTTTGGGTATGGATTGTTATGGGCCATTATTTTTGCTACGGTTGCTACAATCGTGCTTCAGGAGATGGCAGCAAGACTAGGGATTGTCACCGGCGAAGGGCTAAGCGAAGGAATTATGAAAATCTTCGACAATCCCGTATTGAGATGGCTGATTGGAATTTTAATTGGGGGCTCAATCACCCTTGGATGCATAGCCTACATTGGCGGTGACTTAACCGGTGTAGGGATGGGGCTTGCGCAGATTACTGGCTTACCAGAGCAGTTGCTTGGTCCTATTGTGGGTGTCATTATTCTTTTATTGGTTATGTTTGGCAGCTTAAGAGGTCTTGAAAAATTATTGATGGGGCTTGTAGCGCTTATGGCTTTAATTTTTGTTATTACCATGATTGTGGTCAGGCCGGATGTCACCAGTGTTTTCACCTCCGGTTTAGCACCCACCATTACGGAAGATAATATTCTCCTTGCCATAGCTATTGTAGGCACCACCATGGTCCCCTACAATTTTTATATTCACGCAGGCAGATCTAAACAGCATTTTGGAGATACGTCTAAGCTTGAACTTTCCCGCTGGGATACCTACGTGTCTATTGGTGTTGGGGGCTTAATCACCGCAGCCATTATGATTACTGCAGCCACTGTAATGTTAGGACATCCTGTAGAATCCGCTGCGGACTTGGCCATTCAATTAGAACCCACCCTGGGCCCTGCCGCTGAAACCTTCATAAGCATTGGTCTTGTAGCTGCCGGATTTTCTTCTGCTATTGTGGTGCCATTGGGCGCATCTTTCGTACTGGCCGGTGTATTGGGATGGAAATACAGCAAAGAAGATAAAAGATTTTATTGGGTAAATATAGCGATTCTGGTTTTTGGTATTATCATAGCCGGAAGCGGCCAAGATCCGGTTACTGTTATCGTGCTAGCGCAGGCATTAAATGGCATTATACTGCCGTTAACCGTTATATGCATCGTTTATTTAACCAGCACCAGGCTATTCATGAACAAATTTACAAATAACCTGTTTTCAAAAGTCATCGGTGTTATCATTGCCTTAATTTCTTTATACTTAGGCGCCCAATCAGTGATTAGCGCGATATTTTAAAGTAAGACCATGAATATAGAATAGCATATTCACCAATATTAAAAACATTCATCAATCTATTTTCGCACCTTGGGACAAAAATTATGTTTGCAACATAGGAGAAATAGAACGGACACAGCAGCCAAAACCACAAAGAAGAATAAAGGAAAAAGGGGGAATAGAATTGTTTGATAAACCAAAAGCCTTTGAAAGTAGAGACATACCAGAGATATTCAGCGGGACGCCTACTTTTTTAGGCCTTCCTAAAGCCAAGACTGAAAAGGATTTAAATCAGTACGATGTGGCCTTTTTAGGGACCCCATGGGAAGGTGTGGTTACATGGGGAGGATTTTCTTCCTGTGAGTTGGCCACAAAAAGTATCCGCAATGCTTCTGTAAGATACGGCGGCTACCTTCCAGAATTTGATCTAGACGTTTTCGATTATTTTAAGGGGGTAGACTTTGGTGATTGCCCCGTGGATAGTTCATCAATTTTAAGGACCAATTCTTATATTGAAGAAAAGCTGCGCAGTATTATTTCGGCGGATACCTTTCCCGTCGTTTTTGGTGGGGACCATTCTGTATCGTACCCGATTGTCAAACAGTTGGCCCAAAAACACAATGGGAAAGTGGGAGTCATCCACTTTGATTCCCATATGGATAATTTAGCGGGATATCAGAGTTATGAACATGCCAGGTGCACCCCTCTTTACAATATTTACAATATTGAAGGTTTGAATCCACAAAATATTGTGCACTTAGGGATCAGAGGCCCTCGAAACCAGCCTGAAGGAATCCAGACAGCCCGGGAAATGGGGACAAAAGTTTTAACTATGTTTGATATCCACAAGATGGGATTGGACAAAGCGATAGAAACGGCAGTGAAAACAGCCAAACAAGATACCGAAGCTGTTTATGTAACTGTCTGCAGTGATATTTTAGATGCTGCTTTTAATCCTGGTGGTCCTCCGGATGTTGCAGGCCTCTCTTCTTATGAGCTGGCGTACTTTTTACACGAAATTGCTAAATCAGGCATCGAAGGTTTTGACTTTTTGGAGGTCTACCCGCTTTCCGACCCCAACGATATTTCAAGTCATACCGCTGTTTGGATGATCATGTATGTGTTAAGTGGCCTCGTTAAACACCGGTTTTCAGTTTAAATGAACTATATAGTACATTCATAGGGGCGGATAGTTTCACCGTGGTGCGTGTACTATCCGCTTCTATTTTCGTTTATATGTTTACTTAAACTGAGAGACCCATTCCATTCATTTAATATATTTACGACAAAAGAAAGCAAGCCTATTGCTTTAGCTGAGTAGTTCGTCAATGAATATTTGCTTGCCGATGCGTCCAAACCTTAATGTAACTTCCACACCTTGAAAGAGAACAAAGCGATGAGGAGAATTGATGGAAAAAGTTATCCCTGGGAGGGAAATGGAGACAATATGGCAAACAATTAAGCTAAAAGAAGATAAGAACAAAGCAGGTGAGCGCTGTATCTTGAGCCAGGTATAGAAAAGCAACGTTTGACAAGGGGTTTTTTTTGCGTTATCATATGAATGTAATCGAATATGATCAATTAATCATATTTGGGGTGATGTGGATGGAACCTAAATTAGTTCAGCTTCTTAAGGCTTTGTCTGATGAAACACGTCTGCGGATGCTCCATTTGTTACAGCACGGGGACCTTTGCGTATGCGAGCTGGAGAGCCTTTTGAAGATCAGCCAATCGAATGCTTCGCGGCACCTGAATAAGCTTACCACAGTGGGGATACTGCGGTATTATAAATCAGCCAAATATGTTTATTACCAGATAAATGACGAGCTGGTGGACACCTACCCGTTTATCAAGCAGATTCTAAATACCGCTTCTGGAGAGGTGAGCCAATGCCAAAATGACTATGAACGGCTAGCGACTTACAAAGGAGAAGGTTATACCTGTGACGATTTAAAGGAAGGAAAAGTGCGCTTTTAATGTGTTATGAATCTACACTAAATACCATAATCATTCTGATTTAACTTGATAGTCAGATTTTATGTTAGCAATACTCAAAGAGAATCATTTCATTAACCTTTGATTTAATGGTGAAGGCTGCTCATGGTTGAATTGAATAAGAGGCATGGGTCTAGGAATGGATTTAAGTTTAAACTCGATTGTTTTAACAATCACTTCACTACTATAAGGAGGGATAGAAATGGCGGAAGAGCACAGCTTGGGATTCTTTGAGAGATATTTAACTGTTTGGGTAGCCCTTTGTATCGCTGCCGGATTAATCCTGGGCGAAACCTTTCCCCAACTTACAGATTTCTTTGAGGCATTTGAGATCGCAGGTTATCCCGTGATCGTAGCGATCGCGCTCTTTCTTATGATATATCCCATCATGGTGCAGACGGATTTCAGGGAAATTATCATGGCCGGTAAAACAGTCAAGCCTTTAGCGACTACCTTAGTGCTGAACTGGTTGGTGAAGCCGTTTACCATGGCATTTATCGCCTGGTTGTTTTTCCGTGTAATTTTTGTCGGTTTTGTCGGTTACGATTTGGGCAGCGAATTGATGGCAGGGATGATTCTTTTGGGCATTGCCCCTTGTACCGCCATGGTCCTGGTTTGGGGGTACTTGTCTAGAGGCAACATGGGCCATGTGGTAGTCATGGTGGCCATCAATTCTCTAACAATGGTCGTTCTTTACGGGCCATTAGCCGTATTACTCCTCCCAATAGCGGATGTACCGGTTCCCATTGGTCGGGTGGCATTTGGCGTGCTCGCTTACGTGGGACTGCCCCTGGTGGCCGGGTATCTTACCCGCAAGCGGCTTTTGGAAAAGAAAGGCACAAAGGCATTTGAAGAATTTACCGGGAAACTACATTATGTTTCTCCCGCTGCTTTATTGTTCACCATTGTAGCCATTGTGACGCCGCAGTCCAGCATCGTACTGTCGAATCCATCCCTGGTGCTGTTTGTTTTGATTGCGCTAATCGTTCAAATAGGGTTAATTTTTGTCATCGCTTACACTGTATCTATGAAAATTGGCTTGGCTTACGATGATGCAGCTCCCACTTCTCAAATAGCGGCCAGTAACCACTTTGAAGTAGCCATTGCCATGGCAATTACCCTGTTTGGCTTGGATTCTGGTGCCACGCTGGCAGCAGTGACGGGCATGCTCATTGAAGTACCCCTCATGCTGATTATTGTTCAGTTCTGCTTGAGAACCCAGCATTGGTTCCCCAAAAAGCGGAAAAAAATGAGTTGATTACGGCAGGCTGAGAAAACGGATTTGGACGATGCCATTTGCAGGTAAAGCAAAAAGATTTAAAAAATCGGCCGGCCAAAAAATGTAATTAATGCTTTAGGCGCCTCTAGATTGCTGCTGATGCTGCTTGCGAGAAGTTATAGATGAAAGACTACTGCTTTAGCCGTGGGAGCAGGTCAAGTCAATATAATAGGTTCCTATTGCTTGGTTTCAATTATCGATTTTTAGGCCATATTTTGATATAATTATATGCAAATTTTGTAAAAATTGAGTTGATTAATATCAAACAAATTAACTAAATCAATTTTAGCTTTCTTAAAAGGGGAGTAAAGGGGAGAGCTAATTTGGAACAAAACGGTCGCTATGACGAGTACGAAATTATATTCAACAACACTCAGGACGCGCTTTTTTTAGTGGATGTCTGCCAGGATGGAGCATTTCGATTTAGGCGGTTAAATGTGACCCATGAAAAGCTAACAGGTTTAAGAACAAAAGACGTTCGGGGCAAAACCCCCAGGGAAATATTGCCTCCAGAAGTGGGAAAGGCTGTTGAAGAAAGGTATAGAAAATGCCTGGATCAAAAAGAAGCGATTACCTACGAAGAAAAACTAGAGTTTCCTACAGGGGTTAAGTATTGGCTTACCAGTTTAACCCCAGTTATGAATGATGGCGAAGTTGTGAGCATCGTGGGCTCCAGCAGGGAAATTACTGAGCAGAAACTCATCGAAGAGCAGTTGAAAAAGATGAATGAGCGCTACGACACAGCCATAAAAGCTGCAGAAATTGGGGTATGGGAGTGGGATATCAAAAGCAATAAACTTGTTTGGGATGACAAAATGTATGAACTATACGGCACCACGCCGAGCGAAGCGGACAATACTTTGAAACTCTGGACGGAAAGCCTACATCCCGGAGACCGGGAAGAAAACATGCGGCTCTTAATGGCCGCTAAACAAGGTAGAAAAAAGTTTGACACCCAATTTCGAGTGATTGGTCCCGATGGAAACGTCAAGCATTTAAGGGCTTTTGCACGGTTGGTATGTGATGAACAGGGGAACCCTGAACGCATGATCGGGGTTAATTATGATATCACCAAAATGAGGCGGGCTGAAGAGAAGCTCAACGCTTTTGCCAGGGAGATGAAGCTCAAAAACATGGAACTGGAGCAGGCAAAGGAAGAAGCGATGCAGGCCTCTAGGGCTAAGTCTGAGTTTTTAGCCAATATGAGCCATGAAATCCGGACACCTATGAATTCCATTATTGGCATGGCTGAGCTACTTGCGGATACGGATCTGGATGAGGAACAAAAACGCTATATAGAAATTTTTCAAAAAGCCGGTGAAAGCCTGCTTAATTTGATTAATGACATCTTAGATATCTCTAAGATTGAAGCGGGTGAAGTAGAACTAGAGAAGGAATATTTTAACCTGGACAATTTAGTGGAAGAAGTGATTGACTTGATGGGCTTCCGGGTCCTGGAAAAGGGGCTGGAGATGCCAGTGCGGATAAAGCCGGAAGTCCCGAGGCACTTAATTGGGGATACTACCCGGTTGAGGCAGGTTTTAATCAATATCATAGGAAATGCCATTAAATTTACCGAAGAAGGGGAAGTCGCTTTAGAAATTGAACCTATAGACTTGGAAGGCGACGGGGAGAAAAACGGTGAGCAAAAAAGCCATACGGATGACAAAGTTACCCTTCAATTTAAGGTGAGGGATACGGGGATTGGCATCTCTCAAGATAAACAGGCAAAAATATTTTCGAGCTTCACCCAGGCGGATTCATCCAGCACCAGGAAATATGGGGGTACCGGGTTGGGACTTACAATTTCTAAGAAGTTGGTTGAAATGATGGGCGGTGAGATATGGCTGGACAGTGAACCCGGTAAAGGAACGGCATTTTATTTTACCTGTCACTTTGAATGCCAAACAAAGCTGGGGGCATCTCATGCAGCGGAAGAAATATCCAAGGATTTAAAAAACATTAAGGTTTTAGCCGTGGACGATAATGAAACCAACTTGCTTATTTTGGAGGAAATGCTAACCAACCTGGGCGCTGAAGTGAAAAGCGTGAAATCGGGTGGCCAAGCAATTAGTGAAATGAAAAAACAGACGCCGGGCCAAGGGGCGCAGAGATACCATCTAATATTACTCGATTATAGGATGCCGGATTTGGACGGTTTTCAGGTAGCGGAATTTATCAGAAAAGAGATGGAGATAGAAGAGGTAGGCATTATTATACTGTCTTCTGAAATCACAGTAAACCAGGCGAAAAAGGAAGACGGCGTGTTTGATGCATTTATTCCTAAACCCATCAGGCGGAAACAGCTGTTTAGCGCTATTCGGAAGGTGCTTTCCCAAATAGCTGGTCTGGGCGTTCCCTTTTCGGATAATGAAAAGAAAGCAGGCCCCGTTAACCGAAAAACTGAGCGCAGGAGTGAAGCAAAGCGGGTAGGACAGGAAGCAGCAGGGGAAACGCCGGAGAAAAAGAGCCCAACAAAACAGGCTCAGCAACCAGCCCAGATACTTCTGGTAGATGACGCTGAAGACAACCAATTACTTGTCAAAACTTTTCTGAAATCTACCGCCCACAAGATCGTCACTGCCAGTGACGGTCAGGAAGCTGTGAATAAATTTAAAGCGAACCATTTTGATCTAGTGCTTATGGATATTCAGATGCCTGTTAAAGATGGTTACGAGGCAACCCGAGAGATCAGGACGTTTGAAAGCAATAATGGCGCAGAAAGAACCCCCATCATTGCATTGACAGCCTACGCCCTGGAGAAAGATGTAAAGGCTGCAGAAAACGCCGGCTGTGATGCGCACCTGTCAAAACCGATTAAAAAAGAAAAATTGATCAATGCCCTGGGAAAATACTTAAAGGCCCGCTTTTAAAGAAAGCTAAAATAAAAATGTCAAT
>CAZARY010000049.1:0-12167 GCA_964487675.1 uncultured Clostridia bacterium
AAAACCACCTTTGCAATTGATGATTTTCAAAGCATCACCAACCTGACATCTTATTGAGAATTTGTCTAATACGTTAAATTAATACTTAATTTGCGTTTGTTGCAATGTTTAAGCGAACATTCCTCTCCTTAATACAGTGCCAGCGATCCAGTTTAAGAAAAGCTGCATGAGCTGTTTGCCTGACTTGAAAGCGATGAGGGCCTTTTAATGCTACACAAAAACGAGCGCTTGTTTAGTAACTCAAACAACCAAAAATGAATTAAGGGCAAAATAAAAACCCCTGAATGCAGTCTTGATCTAATCTATACCTTTGATATAAAACCGCTGACCCTGTCAGTTATTATATCAAATAAGTTGTGCCTTCCTGGGCCAGGGCTGCCCGTGTGACATCACTTGCCAAATCATGGCTGAATTCATCTTTTTTGCTGAGAGGGTGTAAATGAGTGATCAGCAGCTGTTTTGCATTGGCCTTTTCCGCTAATTCAACAGCTTCTCCAGCGCTTAAATGCCGGCAGTCAGGGTCAATAATTTTTTTCTGGAAATCAGGGTAGCCCCCTTCTAAAAGAAAAAAATCCGCGCCTTTTGCAAATTCAATCAATTGCTCTGCGCCGGGATAAAATTGAGTATCCCCGGAATATATAAAACGCTTGCCTTGATATTCAAAACGAAGTGCCATACACTGCATATGATGAGCCGTTCGCATCACAGAGACGGTAACCTGATCCCAATCTAGGTCCTTGCCTTCTTTCAAAAAGTTTAGGTCGAAACTCTCTTTCTCCCGGAGTTTTGCTATCACATCCATTGGCTCCGGTGGTGTAAATACCGGCAGTGGGTGCTTCACATTGCCAAAACGATTCAAATCTTTCCAGGCATGCCTTAAGGCCCCTAAATCTGCCACGTGGTCCGAATGGTGATGAGAGATAAATACCGCATCGAGCCATTCAATGGGAATAAATTTCTGCAGTTGGCTTATACTCCCATTACCACAATCTAAAAGATAAAATTTTTCTGAGATTTTGAGCAAATACCCAGGGCAATTTCCTCCTTTTGGGGGGTATGGTGCAAATATTCCCAATGGAGTTATGGCAAAATTTTTCTCTGGCAAACCATATCACACCTTGATAAATATTTTTTACAAATTTAACCTTCAAAAGGACCCCTCAAAACAGCTAATCTATTCTAATCTTTCTTCAACAAACAGGTCATTTGATCAGTCTCCTGGTGCATAACGGTGATTGTTCTATCCATCATGGCAACCTGCTCCTGCACAGCAGAAGGCGCCGGTCCACCTCTACTGGTCTTATTTTTCACACAGTTTATTGGATCCAATGCATTTATGAGTTTGTTAAAATTAACAGAACATGTCTCTTCCAAATATATTATCTCATTTAATTCTGCTTCACTAACATCCGATAACAGCTTCCCCTTTTTTTCACAGTCTTCCACTATTCTCCCCACTAATAAATGCGCATCTCTAAAAGGAATGCCTTGTACCACCATGGCTTCAGCTAAATCCGCAGCATTAGAAAAATCCTCATATAATGCTTTCTCCATTTTGTTCTTGTTTACCTCCATGGTCTCGAGCATCTTACGTGCCAAAACCAGCGATGTTTTGGCTGTATGCAGGGAATCAAATAATCCTTCTTTGTCTTCCTGCATATCCTTATTGTAAGACATAGGCAAAGCTTTTAAAACAGTGGCCAAAGCCGTTAGATTTCCTAGAGTTTTGCCAGTTTTCCCTCTGATCAGTTCAGGAACATCCGGATTCTTTTTTTGCGGCATAATACTAGAACCTGTAGCATAAGCGTCATCAATGGTAATAAAATCAAATTCTTTTGTGGACCAAATTATTAAATCCTCGCACAAACGGCTGAGGTCAAGCATGATAGATGTTAAGCAAAACATAAATTCCCAGGCCACATCTCTTCCACTCACACCATCCATACTGTTTTCATAAAAACCGTCAAATTCCAGCTCATCTGCCACTATTTCCCGGGAAATATTTATGCTTGTGCCTGCAAATGCGCCAGAACCTAAGGGCATTAATTCTGTGCGGTCACTTAAATCCATTACCCTTTCCAGGTTCCGTTTCATTTTCCAGGCATAATTCATGAGGTGGTGCCCCAGGGTGGTAGGCTGGGCACGCTGCATATGTGTATAGCCAGGCATATAAGTTTCCACATGGTCCCTGGCTAAATGCGTGACGCTCTCCATGAAATTCAAAATTTCTCTGCATAAAAAATAACTTTCATCTCGGATAAAAAGCTGCATATCCAACGCTATCTGATCATTTCGGCTTCTCCCGGAATGCAGCTTTTTACCGCTTTCCCCAACAATTTCTGTCAGTCTTCTTTCTACACACATGTGAATATCTTCATCGGAAATACGACAGTCCAGTTTTTGTTGTTCAGCTTCCTGCCAAATTTCATGAAGTCCTTTAATAATATCATCCGCTTCTTTTTGAGAAATAATTTTTTGTTGTTTTAACATTTTTGTATGGGCTATACTTCCTAAAAGATCATAATAAATCAATTGATAATCCAAGTTAATCGAAGCTGTAAATGACTCAACGAGTTTATCCGTATCCTTTTGAAACCGTCCGGCCCATAATTTACTCATTGTGTTCCCCCATTTCGTACTCCCTATTTACCTTACCCTGGGTCAAAACAGAAAGACCAAATAGATTTATGAAGCCTTCTGCATCTTTGTGATTATATACCTCATCTTCCTCAAAGGTAGCCAGATCTTCTCGATATAAAGTGTAGGGGGACCTTTTACCTGCCGTCATTGTATTTCCTTTATACAATTTAAGTTTAACTTCACCGGTTACATATTTTTGTATGTGATTGACGTAAGCATCCAGTCCTTCCTTTAAGCGGCTAAACCATAAACCATTATAAACGAGTTCGGCATACTTGGAAGCGATCATTTCATTAAATTGAATAGTATCTTTATCCAGGGTAATTTCTTCTATTTCTTGTTTGGCCCGGATTAAAACCGTACCCCCGGGTGTTTCATAAACCCCCCGGGATTTCATCCCCAAAAGCCTATCTTCTATCATATCCGTCCGGCCAATCCCATGCCTGCCAGCAATTGTATTTAAATGTTTTATAAGCTCTAAGCTAGAAAGGCGCTCCCCATTTAAGTGCGTGGGTGTACCGTCTTGAAAACCAAGCTGAATATATTCAGGCTCGGAGCGTGCTTGTTCCGGGGAACAGGTCATCAAAAACATCTCTTCTTCCGGCTCTACCAAAGGATCTTCCAAAACCCCACCTTCGTAACTTGAATGCCATAAATTTCTGTCAATACTGTAAGGTTTCTTTTTGGTGGTAGAAATCTCAATACCACTTTTATGGGCATAGCTCATGGCATCTTCCCTACTTTGAATCTCCCATTCTCTCCAAGGGGCAATAATTTTCAAATGCGGTGCTAAGGCTTTAACAGCAAGTTCAAACCTAACCTGGTCGTTTCCCTTTCCTGTGCATCCATGGGCGACGGCATCGGCTCTTTCCTTTGCAGCTACATTAACCAGGGCCTTGCCCAACAAGGGCCGGGATACTGCGCTTCCCAATAGATACTTCCGTTCATATAAAGCATTTGCCTTCAGCATCGGAACTAAATAATGACGAGCAAATTCGTCCTGCAACTCTTCCACGTAAACTTTATCTGCGCCTGTGGCTTCAGCCTTTTTTCTGATAAATTCTAGATCCTCCTGCTGACCCACATCCCCGATCATAGCCACAACTTTACAGTTGTAAGTGTTTTTTAGCCATTGAATGGCTACTGATGTATCCAAACCACCTGAATAAGCTAGAACCACTTTGTTAGCTTCTTTGGTCATATGCGAAACCCCTTTCTATGTTAATTTTCATTTTCTAAATAGGGTCAAATAGATTATGGCATTTTTTGGGACATTTCTTTGGTTTAAGACATTTATTTTTACTAGGGAGAATAGAAGAATCATTCACCGTAACCGTATATTTTGGTTTATGAACTGTTATGCGCCGGCTCATTTATTTTAATATTGCTTGGTCCCGTATTGAAAAACAAAGTACATTTTTTTAACTAATCTGTCATTAAAACAGCCATAATTGCATTTTGTACATGCATCCTATTTTCAGCCTGCCTGAAAATACGTGAGTTTTTACCCTCCATCACTTCATCGGTTATTTCTTCACCTCGATGCGCCGGTAAGCAATGTAACACAATTGCTTTTTCCTTGGCCTTATTTAGGGTCACCCTGTTTATCTGATGCTTCGCCAGTTCACCCCAGGGTCTTTCTCTTTTAATATTGTCTGCCCCCATGCTTACCCAAACATCTGTAGTGATGACATCTGCATTCGTCAGTGCCTTTTGGGGGTCTGCCATAATTGAAACTTTACCGCCAGTTCGTTCAGCTTCTGATCGAGCCGTATTTATAATCTCTTCTTGAGGGGTGAACTGTCTTGGCGTGGCCACTGCAATCTCCATCCCCATTTTGGAGCAGCCCAACATAAGTGAGTTTGCCATATTATTTCCATCCCCTAAATAAGCCAGTTTAACGCCTTTTAAACTTCCATATTCTTCTTTTACGGTCATCAAATCCGCCATTACCTGGCAAGGGTGAAAACTATCAGTCAAGCCATTAATCACCGGAACCGAAGAATAGACTGCCAGTTCCTTCAACAATTCGTGCCCATGTGTCCGGACCATAATCCCATCTAGATAGCTTGACAGCACCCTGCCAGTATCTTTTAAAGGTTCTTTTCTAGCCAACTGCAGGTCATTTTTACTTAAAAACAACCCCATGCCGCCCAGCCGGTAAATCCCTGCTTCAAATGACACACGAGTTCGCGTAGAAGGTTTTTCAAAAACCATCCCTAAAGTCTTGCCAGGCAGATAATTTATGGAGTGCCCTTTCTTTAGTTCCTCTTTTAATATTAAACCCAAGTCAATAAATGCCCTTAACTCTTCTTCCTGAAAATCCGCCAGTGTTAAAAAATGTCTCCCTTTCAGTTTCTCCAGCAGTCCTGGACCATAATTAGTCTTAGCTACCAATTCATTTAACTTCAACATTGCGTACCCTCCTTCTAATAGTTTAATCTTATGAAGATTGCAAAACCCTGTTCATATAAAATAAAATCTGATTGTCAAGTTAAATCAAGGGGAGCAAATTATATGTGTGCTGCGATGCTTGAGCGAATACTTCTTTGCACTAGATTATACAGCAGACCGATTTTGGAAAAGCTGCGTTAACTGTTTGACCGAACGCAGTGAGGGCGTTTTAACGCAGCCCAAAATCGGGAGCATGGCACCGCCAGTTCAGCAAAGCCATGAGCGAAAGCATTGCAGCACCAAATACGGCAATATTCTGATTTAACTTGATAACCATTAAATAAATAAAAAACCGTCCCTTATTAAAGGGACGGATTTATCCGCGGTACCACCCTCATTGACCGGATTACCGGTCCACTCTGAGGTCCAAGGTAACGGGTTTACCGTCAGCTCCTACTTGCTTTTGAATAAAAGGTTCGGGCTGAAGCTCCAGGGTGCGCTTCATTTCCAGTTCAGGTCAGGCTTCCACCAATCCCCGACTCGCTTTTCTTTACCTGGAAAATACTCTCCCCTTCATCGCGCCGATCAAGCCATTAACTTTTGTGATGTCAATTATCATACTCCCTTTTAACCCATTTGTCAAGGACAATACGACCAAAAATTATTATATTATATTTAATCGCAGCAATAAGCCCCATATCATGATAATACAATTTCAACATCTTAATAGGAAGTGCTTTCAGCTCCATACCCTTTTCATCTGAAAAATATGGACTCTCTTTTCTATAGTTGGAATAGTAATATTCCTGGTAAAACGTTGCCACCTTCTCTAATTCTGTTATTAAAGATGGAAAAGCTTTTTGAATCCTTTTGATTACTCTTTGTGGTGTATCCTCGGGTTTTGGAGAGTAATAATAAACAGAATAAACTGTCACCACCTTATAATACAAGTCTTGCGGCCCTTTTACCTGGATAAAATCTTTAACCGCTAGTGTGCCTCCCGTAATCAAAACCACCGCCAAGGGAATCATTATAAAACCATACCAACTTGTCCCTCCCCAACCCTTAAAGCCAGTGGTTTTTTCTTTTCCTAACTTTTCAGTCTCCTGATCACTATCTGACACCTCATCTTCCAAGTCTGGTTCCCCATTCCCGCCCAAAATATCATAAGGTTGCGTGGGCTCAAAAACGACCCAGCCATAATCCTCTAAGAAAATTTCCACCCAGGCGTGAGCATGGTTTTGCCTAGCTGTCATACTGCTGATATCATATTCATCAATGCCACGAAGCTCCAGCTCTTCTTCATCAGGGTAAAGTGGCACACGAAACCCTTCTACATAGCGTGTGGGTATCTCCTGAATCCTAAGTAAAACCGCCATGGCCGAGGCATAGTAGGTGCAATACCCTTGTTCCAGGTCAAATAAAAAGTGATCCACGAAGTCCTCTCCTTCAGGCAGTTCAGGGGTATCGCGGGTGTAAGGAAATTGAGCCAAATATTCTTTGACTTCATAAATTTTTTCCAATTCATTTTCAGCACCTTCTGTGATATCATGGGAAAGCTCTCTGACTCTAGAAGGCAGCGCATCGGGCAATTGTAAAAATGCTTCAAGTTGTCCCTGGCTTGCCTGGACTTCATCCTGTGGGTCGATTTCCTCCAAGTCTTGATCCGTTATCATTTTTCCGGTTAATGTATAGTATTCATCGTAATTATCGTCTTCAGGTTCAATATTGCCAAAAGCATCCACTCGATAATTCTGTTCTTTTGACTGGAATTCAATATCATGGGTAGGGAACAGCCCAAACACACTTTCCTGCTCAGTGTAGGGTGAGACGGTAATTTCTAGCGTTCTGTCATATAGTTCCACACCAGTAAATCCTTCTTCTAATTCTGCCACTTCATCTGCACGCCTATTTTCCCACCTATTTCCAGTATAATAGTCGCTGACATGACCACGCAGGTATAATGAAAGGGGGAGCGCACCGGATTCCAATTGAATATCCAAAACAGGTACGTTGGATTCTGTTAGGCCTCCACCAAGTACTCCTCCAGGTTGATACCCAGATGTACGTATCCCTGCGCCTTCAGTCACTTCGCCTTCTCCCGGAACTTCTTTTCCTTCCCCCAGCACAATGGGGCTTTTTTCCCTGGTTCTTAATTCCAGAAGAAACGGCATATTTTGTTTCACAAAATCGTGTCCCTGTTGATAAGTTATCGGGCCAATTTCATTTGGCATCACTGAAACCGCTGTAAAAGTTACCACACTTAGTCCAAGCAGACCAATTTTATACCATGATTTAGATGTAGGAACCCGGTGTTCAAAATGGAAAATAGCAGCTGTGGGAAAAGCCAGGAATAAAAATATGAGTAAATCCTTTTCTGCATGAGAATAAAACTGAAACCAAAGCCATAAGTATACCCCGGAGCCAAAAGCAATCATCCAGGCATTATTGTTTCCCCGAGTAATAAATTTAAGTTGGACAAACACAAAAACCAACATGTACAATATACTTATTATCAAAGTAGTCATGGCTCCGGGGAAATCATAGATCCCATCCCATTCCCCGAGCTCCAGCATTATTGTACGGACAAAATCAAACACCACCACCTGAAAAGGATCGTAAAAATGCATTATTAATACAATAACAAAAAGTACGGTGAGTATGCTCAACCTGGCATAAACGGGGTAAAGGTGCAACACTACCGTTATTGCGCCGGTAAGCAGTAAAATGAACCAGTTCGGAGTATGCCCAAAATAGGTCACCACCGAACCAATTAAGTACATATTCATTACAATTAAGAGCAAGTAATTAAATAAATGGCTCCTTTTCATCCTAATTTCACCTCACGCACATTGATTTGATGCGTGTTATCAGGGCTTAGATAGTAAGATGCGTATTGACTAGCTAGTGCATCTTCTGCCTCAGGTTCACCCACTAAAACATCTAATTTACCCGCATTTGTTTCAATTTGAGCAAGTTTTGGAACGTGTGCCCAGGTCATCACCGGCGTAATCCAAATAATCTGATATTCATTGATATCCCAGTTGCCGTTTAATATATAATTTAGTAAACTCTCCTTGGTTTTTTCAGCAGTTAAACCTAGAAAAAAATGTTGGGCAAAAGATAAAGCTTTCTTTTGGCTTGAAGGTATAAAATATTGAGGCTGCTGATCAAAAGTTAAAATACCGGTTTTAATGCCAGCATTCAAGAAGTAACCCATTAAAGCCAAAGTACATTCCATCAACCAATCCTGTTCTGCTCCAGATTGATATAGCTTTCGCTCAAGTTCCAAACACAAAAGTACTTTCATTTCACCTGTATTTTCAACTCTTCTAATATACAAGTCGTTATGTTTGGCAGAAACCTTCCAATTAATCAATTTGGGTGGGTCTCCATGCATAAATGGCCTCAGATCGTGCGGTTCCGTATAATCCATCGGTCGGTCATACTGATTTTTTCTTGTGCCTTGAGGCTCACTGGCCGCAAGCTTTACGTCCCCATTGAGTGAAAGGACCCTGGGCAGCACTTTAACCTGTTTAGTACCTTCCACTAGGATTTCCAATTCTATAATACCGAAGGGAGAAGACAATACGATTTTGAGCGGTCCAATGGTGTGTTTCCCCCGGCGTGGGCATAAAACTTGGTAGTGTCTCTGCCACCCACCTAAAAGGTTCATGTCGGTAATTGCTTCATCCCTATCTGGCATGTTATTCCCATCTACAATTTGAAAAGTGCCTTCTTCTTCTAATTGACTGAAGCTATCCCATTGGAAAAAGCTATGAGGAAATGGTAAAAAAGAGTCGTTAAATACTTTGATTTTTAGGTCAACACTTTCTTTTCTCTCTACTACTTCCGGGGCTAATTCCATATCGATATCCACATTTTTGGCCGTGTACCAAAGCCAAATAAATGACATAAAAAACCATAATAGCACGAACCAAAAAAGAATCCAGTAGATGGCCACCCCTGAAACAAGGGCAGCCGTGATTAAGAGCACGGGGATTAATAACAATTTTCGGTTGTTAACTCTTATCTTTGTTTCTGTGGGCAATCTATTCACCCCGCATTGCCCGGAACCTGTACATTAGAAACAATTTCCTCTAGTATGTCCTTTTTCCCTTTCCTCTCCAAATATGCAGCTTGATTTAATACCAACCTATGGCTGTATACAGGCATTACTAGTTCCTGAATATCGTCCGGTAAAACATAGTCTCTATTTCTTATAAAGGCCAGTGCTTTTGCGCACTTAACCATGTGTAAGGTGCCACGTGGGCTGATACCTAGCTCCACCTGAGGATGTTCCCGGGTAGACTGTGAAATGGCGGTAAGGTAATTTAAGAGCGTGTCTTCTATATATATCGCTTCACAATCTTGTTGAAGCTGCTTAAGTGCTGCTGGGGAAATTTTCTGTTCTATAAACTCTAACGGTTCCTGATGGGTGAAATTTATTAAAATTTTCTTCTCATCCTGTGGCGGAGGATAACCAAGGGTTAGCTTCATGGTAAACCTGTCTAGTTGTGATTCTGGTAGGGGAAAAGTCCCTTCGTATTCTTGGGGATTTTGAGTCGCCAACACAAAAAACGGTTCGTCTAGTTGGTGAGTATTTCCGTCTACAGTGACTTGTTTTTCTTCCATAGACTCCAGCAGCGCCGATTGAGTTTTAGGTGAAGTTCGGTTTATTTCATCGGCCAGTAAAACCTGGGTGAAGATAGGGCCTTTTTGAAAATCCCACTCACCCGTATTTTGGTTATATATAGAAACGCCAGTTATATCTGCCGGCAGCAGATCCGGAGTACACTGAACCCTTTGAAATTCACAACCAATAGCCTTTGCCAACCCTTTAACCAAGGTTGTTTTACCCACTCCAGGCACGTCTTCAAATAATATATGGCCATTGGCAAAAATACCAACCAAAAGTTTTTCAATCACATCGTACTTCCCCAATATTGCCAAAGACAAATTTTCAATTATTTCATTGGTTTTTTTACTATTTTTATTTGGCATATTAGCATTCACAATCCTTTTAGCAAATTTAAAAATATATAATAATTGATTAATCCACTTGCGAATCAACAAAAATAATAGTTTTATTGTTTAATTTATTTCTATGAATTTTCTGGATCCCCCTTTAGAATAGCTGCCAAACAGCGGCAGAAATGCCTATGCCTAATAAAATAAGCAGTACTAGGGGCGCCGTATTCGTATACATCTCTTTAAATGGGACTTTAAAATATTCCCTGGTTAAAATCAAGCACAAATGAAGGGGGGAGATAATATACCCGGTCACACCCCCTGCATACAGTAATCCCATAAGCGGAGCAAAAGCCGCTTCGGGAAACAAAGGACTCAGTAAGGGAAAAACAATCCCAATACTTGCTATATGGTTGGCCGTTAAAAATCCGGTGATAAAAGAGGAAACCGGCACCAATACACCCAATGGAATACCTAGTTCCATTAACTGCACAGCAATAACATCCAGTGCCCCTGACCCTTCTACAAAATCTTTGAACACCATAATCCCAATAATAGCAAGCACCATATTTAAATCTATCCCCTGTCTGGCATATTTTAACCTGGTTCTGATTTTGGCAAAGAGATTGCTTCCACTGGTTTCACCCCCAAGATAATTCACAAAAGCCAATAGCAAACCAATAAAAAGCGCCAGGGGCAGATACAATCCCCCAGCAAGGGCTAATATCACAGCTACAAGTATGGGAAAAATACTTTTGATAAATTGAAAAAGCTCAGATTGATATGAGTTCTGGCTGCTATTATTTATAATCTCAGGGTCGGTATAAATGTTTTCCATATCTTTAAACAAAATGAAAAAGCTTACAAAAAAAACTATAATGACCACAGGCAGGTTAAAGAGTATGAAATATATAACATCAATGCCAGCCAACTCGGTGGCCATAATCAAAGCAGGATACAATGGAAAAATAAAATACCATAAATGCCTATACAGCAAATTGGCTGCGGCCATCTTAACTTTTGATAAATCGTGTCCCTTACCCGCTTCTTCTACCATAGGCGCTGAAAGCACAGCGCCCCCCGGTACAGTCAATAAACCGATCAAAGAAGGGAGCATTACAATTTGCACCCTCACATCTTTTACTAAGATGGCCAATTTATTCAACATAATTTCCAAACTGCCGGTTTCCTTCAGCATTTTACCAATTATACCAATTAAAAATACCACAAGAACCAATTTAATCGTCATGCTGTCCATCAGAGCAGTGACAAGCGTTTGAAAACCGTTCTCAAAGCCCATGCGGGAAAAAACGGCAACCAATAAAGAAGCCAACAACATAGAAAAACCGATGGGTATCTTTTTATAAGTCAATCCCATGACCATGATTATGCCTAGTAAGACTCCTAAAACTTCCAAGTGTGTTCATCTCCTTTCTGTCCAGGTTAGCCGTTATTTTGCCGACCAATAATTTCATGCTCTGTAACAACGGCATCAACTGGTATATCCCATTCATCCCTTGGCAGATGTTCAACAATTTGAAAACTGTACGCCACAGCAACTGCTGTATTTCCGGAAGATAAATTTACAAGAAATTGATCATAATAACCACCGCCGAATCCCAATCGATATCCATCTCTATCAAACGCTAAGCCAGGCACAATGATTAACTGCAGTTCCTGAGGCAAAGCTGTTTCCTGCAAGTCCGGTCTGGGTTCATCAATACCATAGTTCCCTTTTAATAAATCCTCTCTTAAATCATAGATCCTGACAGCTTCCATAATCCCATCATCTGGATTAGTTCGGGGAACATAAATATCTATCCCATTTTGTAAACAGTAATCTATAAAAGGATATACATCAACTTCTCCTTTAAGGGGAACATACGTCATTACGGTAGAAATATTTTTGTCTATAAATTGATTAATTAACTTCCAAACAATCGTCCGGCTGAATCTTTTCCTATTTTCTAGGGAAAGATTTTGACACAAATTTAAGAACTTTTTCCTCAATTCTTTTTTTCTACGGTTCACAGAAAAACCTCCTAGTCTCTCGTTTCAATGAATGAGGGTTTAAATATTTTTTAAATAATATTAACAATTATAATTATAGCATCTGCTCATCAATAATGGTAGTTTAAGAACTTCCCCTTTTACTTGGTCAC
>CAZARY010000050.1:0-11968 GCA_964487675.1 uncultured Clostridia bacterium
CCCGGGTGGATTTAGAAGTTACCGATGGGCGAAAGTATTTACAGGAAACGGATATGACTTACGACATGATCATTATGGGGTTTCTAAGCCCGGATACACTACAATCAAACCGGTTGTTTTCAAGCGAATTTTACCATTTGGCGCGGGAACGCCTGGCTGACGATGGGGTGATGGCTTTTTCTTTGCCGGGATCAAGAGAGTACATGGGTGGTGCAATGAAAGACTTGAACGCGTCAATTTACCAAACCGCGCAACCGGCATTCCAAGAAGTTGAGTTAGTACCAGGCAGTGATATGTTATATTTTGCTTCCGATGAAGCGATTGAGCTCCAGCCAGAAATTTTAGTCGAAAGGATGGAAACCCGGGGGATAACGGCGGAAATGATGTCCCAGGAATATGTCAGCTACCGGTTAGATCCTATGGTAAAAGAACAAACTGAAGCGGTGCTGCAAGGGGCTGAGGTGACAAGGAATCGGGACCTGCACCCGGCAGGTTTTTTCTACGCCCTCCAATACTGGGGTGCCATGTTCTCCCCTGGCGTAACAAGCATTTTGAATTTTCTCCAACAGCTTCCCACCCTGGCCTATATTGGCGGCACACTTGCTATTATCGGGGGCGTGTACAGCTTTACCGGTGTGCGAAAGCAGCGTGCCCTGACTTTCGCTATTTTCTCGAGTGGGGTCTTAGGCATGGCCTTTGACCTATTTATCTTATTTATTTTTCAGACCTTTTATGGGTATATTTACCAAATGACCGGGCTGTTGCTCGCAGCGTTTATGCTCGGGATTTTTTTGGGCAGTCTTTTTGGCGTGCACGGGTTTACGAGCAATAAAAGCAATGATCAGCATTTTAATACTGGACTCCAGGACCATTCCAAAGAAAATTCAAAAATTGGCAAAAATGGGGAGGAAGAACAAGCACGGCATGCGAAATGTAATCAACAGAAGGTTTTTTCACGGCCTTTTGCCTGGTGTGAGGCCGCCCTGGTAGTTTTGGTGATCGGCTTAGGGGGCTTGGCCCTGTTGATGCGAGCATTATCTGGTGTACTGCCAGATCCGGTTTTGATCGGCTTGTTTGCCATCTTTGCAGTGATCGCAGCGTTTCCCATAGGCGTCCAATTTCCCCTGGCCGTTAACCTTGTAAAAGTGGAAAATAGCGGTGGGGTCCGCGCTGCAGGCGGGCTATATGCTGCTGATTTACTTGGTGGATGGTTTTCGGGTTTGGCTATTTCTCTTGTATTGTTCCCCGTGATCGGTATTGTCAAAACCATGATGCTTTTGGCCCTGTTGAAGGTCGGTAGTTGGATCATCGTTAAGCAAAAATATCTTTAAGGTAGGTGACGAGCATGGTCAAAGTTGCCCTGGTGCAAGCTTCACCTTTTTTGTTCAACCGGGAGAAAACCTTGGAAAAAGCACTCCACTACATTAAACAGGCGGGGCAAGAAGAGGCAGATGTTGTAATTTTTCCTGAGACTTTTATACCGGGATATCCCCGGGGGCTCTCTTTCGGGTTTTTAGTAGGCAGCAGGAGTCAATCGGGTAGGGAGGATTACTTGCGCTATTACAACAGCGCGGTACCGGTGCCAGGCGAAGAGACGGAAAAACTTGCAGAAGCCGCGGGGGCAAATGAGGTTTATGTAGTCATGGGTGTGACAGAGCAAGGCGAAAGGCAGAGCGACGCGCTCAAAGACCATACTTTGTACTGCTCCTTGCTCTATTTTGGGCCAGAAGGAGAATATCTGGGGAAACATCAAAAATTAAAACCCACCGGATCAGAACGGTTAATATGGGGAGAAGGCGATGGACGCACATTGACAACGGTGCAGACCCCTTATGGGGTTTTGGGTGGCCTGATATGTTGGGAAAACTACATGCCCCTGGCAAGAATGGCCATGTTTCAAAGTGGGGTCACCCTTTATGCGGCCCCAACGGCGGATGCGCGAGAATCCTGGCAGGCCACCATTCGACACATTGCCATGGAAGGCAGATGTTTTGTACTGGCCTGCAATCAATTCATGACTAAAGATCTTTATCCAGAGGACTTGCATTACAATCATGAACTGGCCGATCAGCCGGAGGTTATCTGTCCGGGCGGCACTGCCATTGTGGATCCCATGGGTGAATATGTGGCCGGCCCGGTGTACAATCGGGAAGAAATGCTAGTGGCGGAATTGGATATGGACCAGGTGATAAAAGGGAAAATGGATTTTGACGTGAGCGGGCACTATCATCGCCCAGATGTGTTTGATTTGCGTGTGCATAGGGGTCATTGATCAGTACCTGAGTTCATACCCGGTGATTTCTAAAAATGCTCTTTCAAGAGAGTGAGTATCTGTCTGTGCCATAATGTCTTCCCCGGTCCCGCTGGCAAGGATTTGCCCCTGATCGATGATGGCGATGTTTTTTGCCACTTTCTCAGCTTCTTCCAGGTTGTGCGTGGTGAGAAAAATGGTGATTTGATTTTCCTGGTTGATGTTTCCTATATGGCGCCAGAGGAAAAACCGGGTTTGGGCATCCAAACCGGTAGTTGGTTCGTCCAGGATCAAAATTTCCGGTTCATGCAGAAGGGCCCTGATAATTTCTACGCGCCTTTTCATGCCACCGGAAAAATATTTGACCTGGTCGTGCCTTCTGGCCCATAAACCAATGTTTTCCAATAGAAGGTCAATCTTTTCTTTCCGCTTTCTTTTGGGCACCTGGTAAAGTACGCTGTGATAATAGAGGTTTTCAAAAGCAGTGAGCTCTTTATCTAAAGTATGGTCCTGAAATACCACACCGATGGATTCCCTTACCTGGTGTTCCTGGCTAATGGTGTCATATCCATTTACCTTAATGCTGCCCGAGCTAGGACGAAGGACTGTGGTTATGATTTTTAGTGCGGTGCTTTTGCCGGCTCCATTAGGGCCGAGGAAAGCAAAAATATCTCCCCGGGGCACCTGAAATGAGATGCCATTTAAAGCTTTGATCTCGTTAAAACTTTTAAATAAATCTTTAACTTCGATCATATGGGGCGAAGCGCTTCTTGTTTTTTTGGCATTCGTATTTGATCTAATCTTATGCAATAGATATTCGCTCCTTGTTTTGAATTAAAGAAATCATTTACAGGGGTGCGCGGTCTCATAGAGACATAATTTAGGTGATGGGATCCTTTTTACTCGAGATATTCAGGAAAGTTTTATGTTCAATGATTTCACGTATTGTTTTCACAGTTTGAAAAACCTCGCTGAAAGAATTATAAAGGGGGGAAGGCGCCAAACGAATAGTTTCAGGGCTCCTGAAATCAGCTATAATCCCGTTTTTTTTCATGGCTTGATTGATGCGGAACCCTTCAGGGTGAGAGATAGCCACATGCCCTCCTCTTGAACCATCATTTATTGGAGTGATAATTTTAAGCTTCTCATCTTCCAAAAATTGGTCTAATAGATAAATCAAATAACCGGTCATAGCCAGTGATTTTTCTCTGATTGCTTCTATTCTAGCTTCATTCAATAATATTAATGCCCCTTCCAGTGGAGCGGCGCTTAACATATCAATTGTGCCCTGTTGAAAAGTGCCTGCGCCCTCGGCAGGTGTAAAATCCGGATTCATTTCAAACTGGGTATTCTTATCATGTCCCCACCAACCAGTAAAAGCGGGCTTTGCCGGGTGGTGTTTTCTGTGGACGAATAGAGCTGCCGTGGCACCGGGACCGGCGGATATCCATTTATAATTACACCAAGTAGCAAAATCAACTCCCCATTGGTGCAGTTGATGGGGCATTATCCCGGCAGAATGTGAAAGGTCAAATCCTATGGGGATAGTATTGTCATGAGCTGCCCGGGTTAATGATGCCAAATCCACTTTTTGCCCTGTGGTAAACATCACCGAGGATAAAAATATCAACGCCAAATCATGATCATATTGTTCTATTATATGGCAAATTTCTTGTTCTTGATAAATCCCATTTTCATCCGGATAAACAAACCACAAATGCTCTTCTGGATCGTACCCTTTTAATTTCATCTGGCTTTTAACGGCATAGATATCGGTGGGAAAGGCCGAAGCTTCCATTAAAATTTTTGTTTTTCTTTCGAGGTGCTCACGATTATTTCCCGGGGAATAAAACGTAGCAATCAAATTATGTATGTTGCTGGTTGTTGACCCAGAAACAGTAATTTCATCTTGATACGCTCCTATCAATGGGGCGAAATTTTCAGACAATTGTTCTGCAAACCAAAACCAGGGCGGGTTCCCTTTAAGCCAACCATGGATACCTAGTGTTTTCCACTCTTCTTTTACCTTAATCAGAGAAGTTTCTGCCCTGCTAGAGCATAACCCTAAAGAATTCCCATTTAAATAGATAGTATCTTTGAGCTGGTAGAACTCATTTTGGAACGTTCGAAGGGGATCCACCTGGTCTAATTTTAGCGCAAAATCTTTATTGGAGCGCAAATCCAAGGTCTTTTTAGCTAAAACAATGTTTTTTTTCACTGAAATCTTTCCTTTCTGTAAGCTGCATACTCATGGATTATGTTATCATAAAAACAACATGAGTGAAATCTTGAGAGGGAGGAATCACAAATGGTGCAAGAAATTCGTTTAACCGAAATAAAAGAAGACGGTTTTGAAGATGCCATTTTGAAATTACGGGAATTGGGCCGGGATACGGTCATTACTCCATGGGAAACCTATAATATTGTAGACAAAGAAGTCGAGGAAAGCAGTGAAAAATTTTTCATTGACTTGAGAGGTATGGCTGTGGGTGTAGGTGGAGGACAGGTGGTTGCTAAAGCGTTGATTCAGATCGATTACCGAGATGCAGCAAAAACTGAGGTAAAAGAGAGCAAAATATCGATTGTAGAAGACAACTCCGAAATGGCAGATGAAGGAAAATGAATGCGGCAAGTTTCTTCAAGCAAAATTGAAAGGGGATAAAATGTACTGGCAAAAACACAAAGTTTAACTGTTTTGAAAATCTGATTTATCAAGTTCACGACAAAATGGGGCTTTATTAAAAACATGTATGCATATTTGAGGAGGTGGTTGTATGAGGCCCAAAATTGGAGCGCAAAAGGTTGGTAGTGTAAAAGGAAAAATTAGGTCTTACATCAATATCGGCGCCCTGCTGCTTACATTGTTATTTAATTACCTGTCTAATGCGATACCGTTTAACGGTTTGACCCAGGCAGACCTCTCAGAACTTTACTTTAATTTATTTACGCCGGCCGGTTATGTATTTTCCATTTGGGGGGTTATTTATCTACTGTTAACGTGTTTTGCAATCTACCAGCTTATACCAGCGTACAGGGCTAGACCCATGGTGGAAGCTGTTGGCTACTTATTTGCAGTCACAGCACTTTTTAATATTTCATGGCTTTTTACCTGGCATTACTTGAGGCCGGGCTGGGCAATGCTTATCATGCTGCTTTTTTTAGTTACATTAATATTAATATATATAAGCATTCGGAAGGCTAAAAGAAACTTTAGGGAATCGTTTTTTGACTGGTTATTTGTTCGGCTGCCCTTCACCTTGTACTTTGCCTGGATTTCTGTGGCGACTATCGCCAATTTAAATGCATGGTTATCGGCCTTAGATATTTTAGGTACGGGTGTTGGATCCGTCCTTTTCACAATTTTGATGATAGCAGCTGCGGTTTTAATTGCGACATGGGTATTTTCTTGGCAGCACGATGTGGCCTTTGTTTTGGTATATGTTTGGGCGCTTAATGGGATTGGATTGCGTCATGGAACGGATTATTTGCTACTGGCTTTAATTGCTTGGCTGGCGGTAATATTTTTAATTTTCTATATGCTGAACAGCCTGCGCAAAAGGACGACTTAATAAAGATTAATGAAAAAGAACTCGGGAAAAATATCCCAAAAAATGTAAATAATCAAAAGAATATTCCTTGTAAAAGAATACCCCCTTGACAAAAAACTGACCATCTTTTACCATTATAATTGAAAGCTGACCATTTCTGACCAAAACGCAATCGCCTGATCAAAGGAGGTGTTAAAAATGCGAAGAAGGAGAAAGCCCATGAGCTTGTTTCCATTTCACAAGCACCAAAAACCTCTCATGGATTTTGAAAAGGGACTAGATCACTTCTTTGATGGCTTTACAGGATTGTTAACTGAGCAAATGCCCAAGGTAAATGTTAAGGAAGAGGAAGATAAATACTTGGTAGAGGCTGAAATTCCCGGATTGGATAAAGAAGAAATTGAGCTGAAATATGAACATGGCAACTTAACCATCAAGGGCGAGAAGCAAGAAGAGAGCAGGCATGACGAAGAGAATTTCATTAGCATGGAGAGAAGTGAAAGAAAGTTTCAAAGAACCATTCCTTTTGATGATGATAACATCGATGACGAGAATATCTCTGCACAATTAGAAAAAGGCATTCTAAATATCACGCTGCCCAAAAAAACACCAGGCTACAAAGAAGAAGGTGGCAAAACAATTGATATTGACTGAGAGCTGTTTTAGGTCGATCGAATAGATTTTGGTTGCCTTTCGTTTATTAGCTGGCTGCGAAAGGGAAAAAGCGGGTGAAAGGAGACTATCCCTTTCCCCCGCTTTTTTTGATTCACTGCGTAACTTGTAAGTATAAGTAAGGAACGTGTAGTTTACGTCAACTGTGTTTGTTTTTGTTTGAATATTTGTTTGTAGCAGTAATGGATGATATCAGAGCGCTTGACTATTCCGATGAAATATTCCTGGTCGTCTATAACCGGTACATAATTTTGAACTTCAGCCAATAGAATTAGATCTTTTATACTGGCATTGACTGAAACCGTTTGGTTTTGCTTGTTTTTTGGTAAATCTTTTATCCGGATGTTGTTAGTGTCCTGAAAGCTCAACCGTTCTTTCTTGATTTTCCAAAGCAAATCGCCTTCTGTTAAAGTAGCCACATACCTTTCCGAATCATCGAGTATGGGGATAGATGTATAGCGGTGATACTCCATTCTTTCCATGGCTTGTCTCATAGTGGAATTTTCTTTTTCATAAATAACTTCACTCTTGGGAACAAGGAAAAAAGCAACCATTGATTGTTTTTCTTCTGCCATCTTACCATCATCCTCTCTTATATTTAATATAATAGCTATTACTCAAATTTTTATTTCTTCATGTATACCACCTCTGCATTCTCATTATACTATATTTTATATGCACAGCAAAAGATTATACGGGGTATAAAAGAAAAAGAAAGCTGCACATAGTCTTACGATGGAATCTGATCTAAGCGCCATATTATCGGTGGAGAAAAAGTGTGAAGCCCCAAATTTAATGTTAAGCCGCTCTGATGCTGTTTGACATTATCTCCCTTTATGGTAAACTATCCCTGCTGTGTATTAAATCAAAAATGCGGAAACGTTTTGAAAGTATCCGTGAAATGGGGGACAAATAAAAATAATGTCTGATATGACAACGCGAGAGCTCAAGCAAGAAATCATGGATTTAAATATTGAATTTATTCGATTACAGTTTACTGATGTGTTTGGGATTATGAAAAGCGTCTCAATTACTGTGGATGAATTGGATGCTGCTTTAAACGGGGAATTGATGTTTGATGGGTCTTCCATCGATGGCTTTGCCCGGGTAGAAGAATCCGATCAAATGGTGGTGCCGGATGTTTCTACTTTTAACATTATGCCTTGGAGGCCTAAAGATAAGGGAGTAGCTCGTTTAGTTTGTGATGTATATAATCCCGATGGTACTCCTTTTGAAGGATGCCCACGATATATTTTGAAAACAACCATACAGGAAGCCAAAGAAATGGGGTTTAATTTTAATGTGGGGCCGGAAGGGGAATTTTTCTTATTTCACACCAATGAAAAGGGCCGACCAATTTTCGATATTCACGACACCGCTGGTTATTTTGACCTGGCGCCGTATGATATGGGAGAAAATGCCAGAAGAAACATGATTTTGAATATGAAGCAGATGGGGTTTAAAATTGAAGCCTCACATCACGAGGTGGCAAAAGGCCAGCATGAAATAGATTTTAAATACAATGAAGCTCTTACTACGGCGGATAATTGGATGACTTTTAAAGATATCGTCAAAAATATTGCACAGAACCATGGTTTATATGCCACTTTCTTCCCAAAACCATTTACCGATGACAATGGCAATGCCATGCATTGCAACCAATCTTTATGTACCCTTGAAGGGGAGAATGTCTTTTATGATCCTAAAGCGAAACCCAACCAGCTCAGCCAGACGGCCATGCACTATATAGGTGGGCTTTTGAAACATGCCCAGGGAATGACTCTAATTAACAACCCGATTGTGAACAGTTACAAGCGGCTGTTACCTGGATATGAAGCGCCTACTAACATCGCTTGGTCTACCAAGAACCGCAGCACTTTGGTGAGGGTCCCATCATCCCGGGGAAGTGGCACTAGGGTAGAATTAAGAAGCCCAGATCCTGTTGCGAACCCTTACCTGGTTTTTGCCGTGATGTTAAAAGCAGGCTTAAAAGGGATACAGGATCAAATTGAACCACCGCCAGAAATTGAAAAGAATATTTTTGAAATGCCCAAGGATGAACAGGAAAAACTCAAGATAAAGAAACTCCCTAGAGATTTATACGAAGCCATTCATGCTATGGAAAAAGACCAGCTTGTGAAAGAAGCTTTGGGAGAGCATGTTTTTAATCTCTATTTGAAAGCCAAACAAAAAGAATGGGACGAATATGCCAGGCAGGTTCACAGATGGGAGATTGACAAGTACCTGGGTAAATTTTAAACTAACGAGTAAATAATCCGAGTATTATTTTTTAAAACAGGCTAAGCCGCAGCGCTGTCAGCTGCGGTCTTCTCATATAATTAAATAATGAATGCCCTCTGCTCGGCTAGAAAAGTGAGCAGGCCGGATTGGAATTTTTGAGATTACGAAGAGTGGAGATAAAACCGCTGTGAAAGAGGTGTTATCATTGCAAAAATGGGCCTGGTTAATTGTTCTGTTTATGGTAGGAATGTTGTTTTTTCTCTCCTCAATACCTGGTCTGCGGGTGTTACCTGTGCTAAGCCTTATCAACTCCATTATGGTGAGCTTAGATTTGACATTCGTTAATTTTTCCCAGTGGTTGGCTGATCAAGTGCCAATGGAGACAGGGGATATATATTATCTTGATGCTGCGACCCAGGACTTTTTAACTTATGCACGAGATAATCCGGTTATCATAGAATTCTTGCTGCGAAAATTAGCCCACGTCGTGGCTTTTTTTGGCATTACCATTGCTTTATTCTTTCTATTGCACCAGTATATTAGGAACTCTTATGTGGCAGTTGCAGTGGCTTTTTTTGGGAGCGGGTTCATCTCTGTTTTGGATGAATATCGGCAAACGTTTGTGCCTGAACGATATGGAAGTATCTTTGATGTGATCATCAATATGGTTGGGGTGGCGCTAGCCGTCCTGCTGATACTTTTCGCTTTGTTTATTACTAGGAGTGGAAGACAAAAGTTTTTCCGCTCACAAATGGTGGAAGAAATGGAAGATACAAAAATGGGGGAAGAAGTGGAAAATGATGTGGGCAAGAAAATGGACGCCTCATATCAAGAAGAAAAAGATAGAAACGGTGAAAAAAAATGAAACAATTTGGGAAAATGAATCCATAACTTATCTCGAAAATAGAAATGGATATCTTGAATTAAAACCTGAGCCCGAATCCTGAGCAGGGTATTAAAAATTTAAAGGCAGGATTTTTTTAATAAGTATAGAATATACTTAAATATATTCTTCATCATAACGCACTAACACTTTAACGCACTAATGCAGATTTTTAAATTTTATGCCAATCCATGATGATCGATAGTGGAATTGAGCGGTTTTAATTTGTAATGCGTCTGACCCTGTAAAAACTGGAGGTGTAAAAATGTCAATGCATGGAAAGAAAATTAACGAAATAATTGAAGAAGAACTGGAAGCCAAGGGAAGGGTAGCTTTAGATGATGTGAAAGGGCAGCATTTATTGGCATCAGGATTGAGAGCTCCTAATGTTGTGTCATTAAAAGGTTATGTTGGA
Organism: uncultured Clostridia bacterium; assembly: GCA_964487675.1. Taxonomy (GTDB): domain Bacteria; phylum Bacillota; class Natranaerobiia; order Natranaerobiales; family Natranaerobiaceae; genus CAZARY01. The sequence continues at coordinate 10,011 of CAZARY010000050.1, forward strand.
GACTATTGTTTTTCCCTGAACAGTGGAGCTCATATTCATTTAAATGGGGATGGGGGTAGATTTTTAGCGGATACCATGACAAGTGGTGAAGTTGTCATTAATGGTAATGTGTCCCATGGCCTCGGCTTCAGTCTTTACGGTGGATATGTAGTTGTCAGAGGCAATGCAGGCGGCAGATTAGGACAGATGAACAAAGGTGGGACTATAATCGTCGATGGGAATACGAGGGATTCCATTGGTTTGTATTCTTTGAGCGGCGATATTATCATTACAAAGAATGCGGGAAGAAAAGTGGGCGATTGGATGATTCATGGAAATATTTACATTGGTGGCAAACATTACGAGTTGGGTCATAATGTTCAAGAAGAAGAATTGAATGACGAGGACATAGAAAAACTAAGCCATTTATTTTATTATTACGATATTGACCGCCCGTTAGAAAAATTCACCAAAGTCGTGCCCATTTCTTCTAGACCTTTTTATAAAGGTGATGACAATAAGTAGAAACATAAAGAGAGGAGTGTTTTTATGTCACTGAGCCATATATGGTCTAAGGAAGCTATTAAAGACATAAAACAAAAAAGAGATAAAGGCAAATATCAGCTGCGAGGTTTTGGGACCAATAGATATATCCCGAGTTTTGATGATCTTCAGGTGGTGCCTGGCCAGCTGAGCAAATCTCCTTATGATAAATACCGGGAAGAAATAAATACCCGGGTGGTGATAGGTGAAGACCTGGATCACCCGTTGGTACTGGATTTTCCTGTTATGATTTCTGCCATGTCTTTTGGGGCCATAAGCGAGCCTGGAAAACTGGCTTTTGCTAGGGGGGCAGCCTTGGCTGGTACGGCAACTAATACGGGCGAAGGTGGGATGTTGGACAAAGAGAGAGAAGTTGCCCAGGATAAAAATTACCGTGGAAAAATTATTTCTCAGTGGTCCACAGGAAGATTTGGAGTGAATGTGGATTATTTACAAAATTCTGATGCCGTAGAAATCAAAATCGGTCAGGGTGCAAAACCAGGCATGGGCGGTCACCTGATGATGGAAAAAATTACGCCTCAAATAGCTACTATTAGGGGGTTATCTGTTCATAGTGATGTGTTGAGCCCTTGTCGGCATTTGGATGTTGATTCCCCCGAGGATCTGAAAAAACATATTACTTTAATCAGAGAAGTGTTGGGGAAAAAAACGCCTGTCATTGTCAAATTGGGCCCGGGAGATATTTATGAGGATGTTCGAATGGCTGTGGACCTAAAACCCGATGCCATAGCCATAGATGGGGGGGAAGGTGGTACGGGATGTGCCCCCGAGGTAGTCATTGAACATACAGGAGTGCCCACACTCGGGGTTTTTGCTTTGGCCACCAAAGCTTTCCAAGAAACGCGAGCGCGGGAAAAAGGAATCAAATTGATAATCTCGGGGGGCATAAAGCATGGTGCGGATGTATTCAAAGCCCTGGCCATGGGAGCTGATGCTGTGAGTGTAGGAACAGGAGCCATGATTGCCATTGGCTGCACTGGCTGTCAGCAGTGTCATACAGGGACTTGCCCCGAAGGGATAGCCACTCAAAAAGAAGACAAAACAAGCAAACTTGATTGGGAACAAGCAGGGCAGCAGCTTGGAAATTACTTTGAAGCGATTAAGGAAGAGTTGGTGACCTTAACAGCCCTATCGGGCAATGATAATGTGGGCGAACTTTCTAAAGAAGAACTGGTCGCCCTTAATCTGGATGCTGCGGAGATTACCGGAACCAAACTTATAGGTAAAGCATAAGGGCAGCAAACATATCAAAAGGAATACCTTAATAACAAGGCACATATATACTCATTTAAGTAGGGTGGAATCCAGGCCAATCAAATGGATCAGGCCTGGATTTTATTCTGTTCATCCTGGGGGAAGGCAAATCGCTTTTGGAAATGTGGAGCAAGCACGGTCAATTCTTGCGTCAGTGCATC
>CAZARY010000051.1:0-11861 GCA_964487675.1 uncultured Clostridia bacterium
CAAGCATCGCAGCGCACATATAATTTGCTCCCCTTGATTTAACTTGATAATCAGAAAATATTTAATTAAAAGTAAAAGGCCGGTGTTTAAATTAAACACCGGCCTAAAAATTCTAAAATGATTTGCCTATTGCTAGTTACATTTCTTCAATGCTGTCAATATCTACATATTCTGGCACAACCAGTCCGATTCTTGCGCCTTCATATATTGGGCCTAAGTCTTCTAACTGATCTCCATATTCATCCATATAAGCGCCGTGAGTTACGGGCTGCCAGGAAGAAACCATGGCGTCTGTATCGCCGGTAGCAATATCACCGTAGATGGGGCCTGGATCTGCCAGGATAATTTCTACATCATAACCTCTCTCTTCCAATACAACTTTTGCCGTATGGGTCATGGCGATGGAGCAGTCCCAGTTCATATAACCGATGGTGATTTCTGCTCCTTCCCCGTCTACATCTTCAGGGATCCATTCATTGACCACATCTTCATTTGCGTCAACCCATTCTTGAGCAGATTCCAATTCTTCGCCTGTTTCTTCGATCATTTCCAAAATTTCTCCAGCGTGCTCGCCTGAGAAGAATAGCTCTTCAAAAAAGGCATAGGCTTCAGGGTGATCATCGGCAAAGTTTTCTCTGACCAGGGCGTTAATGGTTTCTGCTTCGCCATATACACCTTCTGGGTCCTCTAGGAATTTAAGGTCGTAAGAACCAAACTTCCAGTGAGGCGTCCATCCAGTAACCACAATCCATTCTTCGTCCCCATATCTGCCATCTAGTTCAGCAGTCATAGCAGCGTCGGAACCTTCTACTAAAGTATAACCTTCCAAGTTAGGATAAACTTCCAAAGCTTCTTCAGTGGCTCCCATGATGCCTGCGCCAGCATCGATGCCAATAATCTCGTGACCGAATTCTTCTGCCGCATCTACTTCCTCTGGTTCTTCTGGTTCTTCTTCCACTTCTTCCACTTCTTCTTCCGGTTCTTCCTCGGGCTCTTCTTCAGGCGCACAACCGATGGCAAGGCCACCAATCAACAAGATTGAAAGTACGATCAAAAATAGTTTTTTAAACATATACATAAACCCCTCCTTATACCGAATTATGTTTACAGTTAAATCTTAAATCAAAGAAATATTGTCACTTTTTTACTGACCCCTAGATCAGTCAAAACATCCTAGAAAGCAGTAACACCTCCTTTGCTAAAATCATTTAGCAAATTTGTTTATAAAAGAGCAAATACTGCCCTTTTATGCTGAACTCGCTTAGTTTTGTAAGAGTGTTGAGTTATGGAGGCCGTGCTGCTTCGATTATATGTTAGTTTTTTATATATTATTGAAGGCTTTGTGTCACTCGGTCCAAGAATATGGCCAAGAAAACAACAGCCAGTCCACCTTCAAAACCAAGGCCAATATTTAACTGGGTGATGCCTCTTAAAACAATGTTCCCCAGTCCGCCTGCACCAATCATTGAAGCTATAACAACCATAGACAGTGCCAGCATAATGGTCTGGTTTACGCCTGCCATAATAGTGGGTATGGCAAGGGGGATCTGAATTTTGAATAGAAGCTGATTGGCCGTGGAACCAAAAGCTTTCCCTGCTTCTATAACTTCTTTGTCTACTTGCCTGATACCTAAATTTGTTAGCCTAATGGCTGGCGGCATGGCAAATATGACAGTAGCAATAACGCCAGGAACAACGCCTAGGCTGAAAAATATTACAGCCGGTATCAGGTAAACAAAAGGCGGCATTGTCTGCATAAAATCAAGTACAGGCCTAATTAACGCATTCACATATTCATTTCTTGATGCAAGAATGCCAATGGGGATACCAATCCCCAACGCAACTATTACTGCTGCAATAATGCTGGCTAAGGTAGAAATAAATTCTGGCCAAAGATCCATGCTGTGAATGAGTGTAAATCCTACCAGGGTAAATATACCCATACCTATCCCGCTTAACCACCAGGCAACGACGGTCAAAATGATTATAATGATAAACGGCGAGGCAATTACTGGCATGTCGTAAGACAAATACGTAAAGACGCCAAGGAAAATTTCCAATACTGTTTCAATGATCCATTCAATGATATCCAGTAAGATAGCAAATGTCTCTTCGATCCAATCAATTATCGCTTCAAACCAGTCTCCAATGGGTAGTCTAGGCATTTTCATTGCTATCACTTCCTTCTTCGCCTTCTGCTAAGGAGGCCAGGACTGAGACGCGAACAATTAACCCCTGCAGTCGCTTATCTTCCCCTATTACGGCTATAGGGTAGGAACTTTCAGCTGCCATGTGCAACAACTCGTTAAGTGGTGTGTCAGGATCTGTATGGGGATACTCCGTGACTAGATAGTCTTGAAGGCTCTTTGCGTTATCTTTTAAGGCTTGTAATGCTTTTTTATCTTCTAAAACACCATATACTTTTCTATTTGGGCCTACCACATAAGCATTAGTAAACCCTTCTTTTTCCAGTACCCTCAAGGCTTTACGAGGGCCGTCATTGATGCTTATAGTAACATCCGGTTTTACCATGACATTGCTGGCTGTCAAAATCTTCAACCTATTGACATCCCTTACAAAGTTCTCAACGTATTCGTTAGCGGGTTTAGATAAGATTTCTTCTGGCTCTCCAAGTTGAACGATTTCACCATCCTTCATAATAGCAATTCTATCACCTAACTTCAAGGCTTCGTCCAGGTCGTGAGTAATGAAGAGAATCGTTTTTTTCATTTTTTCTTGCAATTCCACCAGCTCATTTTGCATATCTCTTCGAATCAAAGGGTCCAGTGCGCTAAAAGGTTCATCCATTAATAGTATGTCTGGATCTAATGCTAGGGCTCTTGCCAGGCCAACCCTTTGCTGCATCCCACCACTCAAATTACTAGGGTATTGATATGCGTAATCAACAAGACCCACCTGTTCTAGTGCTTTTTCACCTTCATCTTTTCTCTCTTCAAAAGGAATATTTTGCACTTCCAAGCCATATGTTACATTCTCTATTACGGTTCGATGCGGAAATAAAGCGAACCTTTGGAAAACCATTCCGATTTTATCACGGCGGAGAGCTCTGAGTTCCTCTTCTTTTATCTTGGTTAAATCATTCCCGTCAATATAAATTTCTCCGCGCGTTGGCTCTATAAGCCTGTTGACACATCTTAAAAGTGTAGATTTACCACTCCCGGAGAGACCCATGATGACAAATGTTTCACCTTCTTTAATTTGAAAGTTTGCGTTATTCACACCCACGGTGTTTCCCGTTTGCCTTAGTATTTCGTCTTTTTTATAGCCTTTTTCTAGCAATGGGAAGGCCGCAGATGGTTTTGGGCCAAAGACTTTGTAGAGATTGTGTATTTCGATTTTCTCTGCCATAATTTAAATAAATTTCCCTCCTTTTTAATTTTTTTTCCTCCCGATTGTTTTGTAAACCTATTTCTTTAACGCTCACTCACACTTTGGCTTTCTATGCATTTCAATATGGATCTCATCTTTTCATGCACGCTTACGAATTCTAACAAAGAGAATACTGTCTGTCAAAAGTTGTCTGATTCTTATTTTATCATTATAAGATAAAAAATCAAATTTTCTCCAGAAAGCTGACACAATTTACTAAATACGCGTTTGTTGGAGTAACTTTTTATGCATCCTCCCACATTTTTTCATCGACCACTTCTTCCATCTCATTGGTGCGAACCCTTTCCATTAAATTTTCCACGCCTTCTAATGGTGGCTTCTTTTTAAATAATACCTGGTAAATTTCTTCCGTTATGGGCATTTCAGTATTATATTTTTCAGCTAATTGCTTAGCAGCCTGTGTGGTTTTGACCCCTTCAATAACCATTTTCGTTTCTGAAGTGATATCATCAATCGTTTTCCCTTGACCAATTAATTTTCCCGCTCTCCTGTTCCTGGAGTGTTCGCTGGTACAGGTGACAATCAAATCACCAATTCCAGATAGTCCGGAAAAAGTCATAGGGCGTGCGCCCATAGCAATCCCTAATCGCGATATTTCATATAATCCCCTGGTCATAAAAGCTGCTTTTGTGTTATCTCCAAACCCTAACCCATCTGAAATGCCTGACCCAAGGGCCATAACATTTTTAAGGGCTCCCCCCATTTCTACGCCTATCACGTCTGGATTTGTATAAACCCGGAAGCGGGCATTAATTAATATGCGCTGTAACTCCTCAGCGATTTTTCTATTTTTACTTGCTACCACCGTGGCGGAGGGTATGCTTTTACCAACTTCTTCAGCATGGTTAGGGCCTGAAAGGGTGGCCAATTGTTTGTCTTCCCCTTGAAAAAGTACTTCGGCAATGACCTGGCGCATTGTTTTCAAAGTATCAGCTTCCAGTCCCTTGGCTGCATTTAAAATTAACATACTTTCATTTATGTAGGGTTTAATTTTTTCAGACATAGCTCGAACACCGTGACTGGGCACCACGAAAATCAGTATTTTTTTCCCAGAAACTGCTTTTTCTATATCAGAAGTGATGGTTAAATCTTTTGGAAGCTTGATTCCGGGCAAGTAATCTTCATTTTCTCTTTTTAAAATTAAATTTTGACAGTGGTCTTCTCTTCTAGACCACAGGGTAACAGCGTGATGGTTGCTTGCCAATAAAATAGCAAGAGCTGTTCCCCAACTTCCTGCGCCCAACACGCAAATATTGGTTTTTGCACTCATACACTCCCTCCAAAAAGTAAAAAATTATTGCCCCAGTTTTCTTTCTGTACCAGCGATTAATCTCTTGATATTGGAGATATGACGGACTATTGCCAGTATACTCATAATAAAAGCAAAAATCAAATAAGGCAGTGGTTCCCCAAACAATATCATGATCCATGGAAATACAACGGCACCTGTTAATGACCCTACGGAAACATAGCGGGTGATAATCAACGGGATTAAACCAATAATAAGCACAGTAATAAAGACTTGCCAGGAAATTCCAAAAATAATCCCTATGCTTGTGGCAACGCCGCGACCGCCTCTAAAGCCAAGAAAGACAGGCCAGTTATGCCCTGCGATCACGGCTATTCCGGCAAAGATCACAATCGTCGGAGAAAAACCCATCAGCTGAGCGGCGGTGATGACCACAAACCCCTTTAAACCGTCAAAAAATAATGTTAACACTCCTGCTGTTTTGCCTAATACCCGGAAAGCGTTTGTGGCACCAGCATTTTTGCTGCCGTGATTTCTTATATCAATTCCCCTGGAAAATTTGCCGATCAGGTAACCGCTGGAGATGGACCCAATAAAATAAGCGATAATGATGAGCAATATCCACATTGTAACTACCTCCTCTTTCTTTCTCTTTCAATAATTCTTAAAGGGGTTCCTTCAAAAACGAAAATCCTTCTTAACTGGTTTTCTAAATAGCGTTTATAACTATTTTTTATTAGCCGGGAATCGTTGATAAAGAGGACGAAAGTAGGCGGACAGGTTTTCACCTGGGTGATGTAATATATTTTTAATTTTTTCCCTTTTATAAAAGGTGGTGGGTTATAAGTGACGGCAGATTCAATGACCCTATTTAGGTCAGCCGTAGGGATCCTCTTTTGATGTTCTGCCTTAACACGGTCAATCATTGGAAAGATTTTGTCTAGCCCTTTCCCTGTTTTTGCAGATACAAACAAAACGGGAGCAAAATTTAAGTTTGGGATCTCATCATGCATCATTTCTTTAAAGTTATCAGCGGTTTTTTGATCTTTTTCTATAGCATCCCATTTATTAATTAAAATAATTAGTCCTTTACCTTGTTCTAAAACCATACTTGCAATTTTTTTATCTTGATCTAAAATATGGTCACAAGCGTCAATAAGCAGTAATGCCACATCGCTTCGTTCAATACTCTTAATACTTCTTAACACAGAGAAGTGTTCGAGCTTATATTTGACACTGCTCTTTTTCCTGAGCCCAGCAGTATCAATAAAAAGGTATCTTTTATCTTTATTTGTAACAAGGGTGTCTATAGCATCCCTGGTGGTACCGGGGATATCACTCACAATCAGCCTTTCTTGACGCAGTATTTTATTAATCAAAGAAGACTTGCCGACATTTGGCCTACCCACCACAGCTATTTTAGCGATTTCTTCTTTATAATGGTCAGGATAAGAGGGTAATTCAGGAAGACTACGGGCTATTTGATCAAGTAGTTCTCCTGTATTCGTACCATGAAGAGCTGAAACAGCCACAATTTTACCAAATCCAAGCCGGTAAAATTCAATACCGGCTCCATATATATCGTGTTCACTTTTATTCACAGCTAAAATAACTGGTTTATCTGATTTGCGGAGCTCGTGAGCAACCTCTTCATCGGCCGTAGTGATTCCTGACTGACCATCTACGACAAAAACTACAACATCTGCTTCTGAAATAGCTATCTCTGCTTGAGCCAAGACATGCTTAAGCAGCTCATCTTCATCTGAGGTAATACCGCCGGTATCAATCAAATTAAATTTAATCCCCTGCCACTCCCCTTCGCCATAAACCCTGTCCCTGGTAACGCCAGGTGTCTCCTCCACGATAGAAATTCTTTTGCCCGTTATTCTATTAAATAAAGCAGATTTTCCCACATTGGGCCTTCCTACCAGTGCTACTGTTGGTTTTTCGTTCAATTAGATCATCCCCTTGGGCTAAATTTTGCACTGTTGAAATAATCCACTAATTTTCCCCCTGAGGTAGGAACTTTTCTTACGTCCATAGTAGTTTTGGATGTGATTTCTTGCAAAGAAACATTATCTAAAAAAGCTTCATTTTGGTCTTTTAACATGACATCGGGAATTAACAAGGGCTGTTTAAGCTGTGAGTGTTGATTTACCTGATAGATTATATCAGTACCCGTGACAAGTCCTGCCACTGTTACCTGATGACCGAAAAAATCATTTTTTATTGGAAGAATGTCGAAGTTTAAAGCACCAGTCCTGACTCCAAATTTTTGTTTAATATGATTAAGAATAAAATTCAGAGCGACGGCACCATATGTGCCAGTGATAAAGGTCCCCTTAAAAACATTCAAATTGGCTTGAGTTTCTATCAATCTGCTGGTTAGTTCTTTTTCAAATAACCTGACTAATCCGACACCGTTTTCTAATTGCAAGAAATCTTCATACCACTCAACCGGTGGAAATTGATAATCGGCCTTAATAAAAAATTCATCTGCTAAAAAAACAAACCGGGTGTCCAGCTTATAAAGTAATTCATTTTGTATTTTACCCACCTGTTCAATAATACGCCGGGCTTGATCATGCGCCACCGGAGTTAAATGGTTTTTTCGTTTCCTGTGACGCGTTAAACCCACAGGAACCACTGCTAAACTTTTAAAGTAAGGGTAATACTTCACCAGGTCGTATATGGTATTAGATAAGTCTTCTCCATCGTTGTAGCCAGGACACAAAACAATTTGTCCGTGCATTTCAATACCAGCATGATACAGCCTCTCAATCGTCTCAAGTATATTGCCGGCCTTCGAATTGTTGAGCATCCGCTGGCGGTTTTTTTCATTTGTGGAATGTACAGAAATATACAAGGGTGAAACTTTATAGGCGATTAATCTTGTTAAATCTTCTTCTGATAAATTGGTTAGCGTTACATAGTTTCCAAAAATAGGGCTCAAGCGATAGTCATCATCTTTTTCATAGAGACTTTTTCTCATTCCTTTCGGGAGTTGGTCTATAAAACAAAAAATGCATTGGTTGTTGCATCTTTTCATCTGACTTATGGTGGGTATACAAAATTCAATCCCGATTTTCTCATCAAAATCTTTCTCTATTTCTATATGCCATTTTACCCCAGTCTGTTTTTCAATGATTAGTTTTAATTCCTGATCGCTGGCTAAAATATAATAGTCTAAAACATCTTTTACTGCAATGCCGTCAATGGAAATTAATTTGTCGCCCGGTTCAATTCCAACCTCTTCAGCGATGGATCCCGGGGAAACTTCTTTAATAGTGTTGCCGACCTTGCCAGTTTTCCGTTTTTGGATAGGGCCCAATTTGACCACCTCTTACCTCTTAACAATCATATAACCATAAAACGCAATCAACCAATTTGTTGAGCCAGTTTTTATTTAAACTGCATATGGCTGATCTGTAGATCTGTATATTTATTATCATATATAGGATCGATGGTCAAGAAAAAGGGCGCTTCGCTTAAAAGATCCTTAAAAAATAAACGCGCTAAAAGCGCGTTTATTATCCGTTTCTTCGGGCAAAGCCACTGGCATTAATTCCCCTCTGGTTTGCATATTCAAGTAGTTTACCTTTCAAAACTAAAGGCTTGCAAGACAAATCACTTATATGTTTAGCGCCTAGTGCTAAAAAAACTTTCTTCAATTCTACAATTATATTTTCAATTTCAGATATTAACTTTTTTTCTCCATAATTCCATAATAAATACACTGGATAAGCTGCAAGGCCTATAGATTTAACGCCAAAAGCCAAAGCTTTGGCTAAATCAATAGGGTGAGCAAACCCGCCAGAAGCAATAAAATCAAGCTTATGAAAACCAAAACCACTAGCTTCTAATAATGCTTCCCCAGTTGATTGTCCCCAGTTTTGAACAGCAAAGCTGGTGTGATTTTGAAATCTTTGGTTTTCCAGGTGGACAAAATTTGTACCGCTGTTTCCACTGATATCGACTCCATCAATCCCCAAATCAGAAAAAGTTTCCAGTTCTTGCCTTTTTATGCCAAAGCCAGACTCTTTGATTACGACCGGTAAGTTTATTGCTTCCCGGATTTTCAAGATATTATTTAAATAGCCAGAAAAGTGGCGATCTCCTTCTTTCATAGCAAGTTCTTGAGGCACGTTGAGATGAATTTGAACGGCGTCTGCAGCAATCATCTCACAAGCTTTGGCAGCCATTTCAGGAGAAGCATAAGCCCCTATATTGGCCAAGATAAAACCACGGGGGTAAGCTTCTCTGACCACCTTAAAGCTGTCTTCCGCATACGTGTTTTCCAGGGCGACTTTTTGGCTTCCTACTGCCATTGGAAACCCAAATTTTTTAGCGGTTAAAGCCAGTTTATAATTCACTTGTTTGGCCTCACGAAAACCACCGGTCATTGCATTAAAAAGCAATGGCAACGGTTGAGTTTTACCGTACAAATTGGTACTCAGATCAACGTCACTGATGTCTATTTCTGGCAAACTGCGATGGATAAATTTTACGTCAGAAAGGATTTCTTGCTTTGTGAAATTTTCTACCGCCAGGCGCAGGTGGTCCCATTTTCGATTAACTTTCACTATCCTCATCATCCTTGATTCCACCTAGTAAGTCGCCAAACATATCCCCTAATTTAACATTATCGTCATCATCCGATTGTATTTCTTCTACTTCAGCATTACTTGTGGATTGAGATTTCTCTGATTTAGAGTTAGAATTTGAAACTTTTGCTTCTTTGACGCTTAACCCTACTTTTTTCTGTTCTGGGTCAATATTTAATATTTTAACATCTATTTCATCCCCTGTATTAACTATGTCTTCAGTTTTTGCAACGTGTTCATCAGACAATTGGGAAATATGACAAAGTCCTTCAACTCCTGGAATAATTTCAACAAATGCTCCAAAATCTACAGTTCTTACAACTTTTCCTTTTACTATGTCACCAACTTGGTAGGTTTCCATGAACTTTTCAAATGGGTCAGGTTGGGCTTCTTTTAAGCTTAACGAAATTTTTTCATTGTCGGGATCTAACTTGATCACTTTTACTTGAACCGTCTCTCCATTTGACAATACACTTTCTGGATGGTCAATCCTGCTGTGGGAAATTTCGGATATGTGGCAAAGTCCATCAATGCCCCCTACGTCAATAAATGCGCCAAAATTTGTAAGCCGCTTGACTTTTCCGTCTACAATGTCCCCTTCTTTGATTGTGTTAAGCGTTTCCTGTTTTTTCTCTTCTTGCTCTGCCTGTAGAATGTTTTTTTGGCTCAAAACCACTTTTTGGACCGATCAAGCTCTATCGGTTTTACTCTCAAATTGCTACCAATGTATTCACTTAAATCAGGTACATAATGTAGATCTACATGGGAAGCAGGCACAAAACCATGAAGGTGGTTTAAGTCCACAAGGAGACCACCTTTTACTTCTTCAAGTACTTGAGCTTCTAATTCATCGTCATTTTCATGGGCAGTTTCTAGCTTTTCCCAGACCTTTTCTTTATCAGCCCATTTCTTAGATAGGGTTAAAATACCCTCTTCATCATCCACTTGTACAACTTTAACTGAAATTTCATCGCCTTCGTTTAAAATGTCAGCTGGCTTTTGGTCGGCATTTAAAAACAATTCATTGAGAGGCACTGTACCTTCAAACTTGTACCCCACATCCACTAAAAGTGAATCGTCTTCAATTTTAACCACGGTACCTTGGACAGTTTGCCCTCGTTTGAGCTGAAGGTCAAAGCTTGTTTCATTTTCATCCATTAATTCACCTAAATCTTTTTCTTCTTCGACTTCTGTTTTTTCTTCTTCAACTTCGACTTCAGCTTTTTCTTCTTCGATTTCTGTTTTTTCTTCGGGTGACTCATTGTTTTCTAATTCTTGATTTTCACCCTCCTTTTTTTCCATTTCGTTTTCATTTCTCTCGTTTTCAAACTCTTTCATCTTTTCCACAACCTCCTTTATTATCCAATCAGGTGTTGAGGCTCCAGCCGTAACACCTATCTTCTTACAGTTCAAAAACCATTGGCCGTTTATTTCAGCTGCATTTTCTATGTGATAGGTGGGAACATTTTGGTTCACTGCCAATTCTTTTAATTTTTTGGTATTTGAACTGTTATAACCTCCAATCACAACCATCACATCAACTTTTTTTGCAACCTCCCTTGTGGCTTCTTGTCTCTTTTTGGTGGCATCACAAATAGTATTATATACTTTCAAAGTTGGGTCTTTTTCTGTAAGTATTTCCACCACTTGTTCAAATGTTTCTTTTCGAATGGTGGTCTGGGCAACAACTGCAGAACCGTTCATGGTATCGGGTAAATTCAACGCTTCTTCCCTGGTTTCAATGACAATAGCTTGATTATCCGTCCATTCTTTTATGGCTTTCACTTCTGGGTGATTAGGAGTTCCTACAATAAATACCTGATATCCATTTTTATGCAGTTTACTTGCTTTTTCCTGTACTTTTTTTACAAAGGGACAGGTCGTATCGATGATTTGCCATCCTCGTGCTTGGGCACAGGAAAACACTTCTGGGCCTGCCCCGTGGCTGCGTATGACCAAATAGCCGGGGTTTCTAGTTTGAGTGTTTTCTAATGCTTCTAAATCGTTAACAATACCCACCCCGTAGGCTGACAATTGATCCACTACTGCAGGATTATGCACAACTGGTCCAAGGGTGTAAACCGGCAAACTCTTTTCTTTCGCAGCAGTCAAAGTTTTATCTATAGCCCTCCGCACTCCCTGGCAAAAACCTGCATTTTGTGCTATTAAAATTTGCATTTGTCAAGCTCCTAACTTGCATTAGTTTGTTTATTAATTAATTTAGGGTCAGGGTCTATTTCTTGATTAACTACTTTGATAATATATTGACTAAATGCAAGCAAAGGGTCCTCATGGTGGTTGAATTGTTCAGCTTGGTATGTTAACGGAGGGTAGACGGTTACCTGCAAAGAGCGAAAAGGCTTGTACGGCCCGCTTATGCTTACAGGGACGACAGGCGCTTTACTCCTGGCTGCTAAAAAACCAACGCCTTTGAGTGGCTTTTTATTTTCTGTTTTTCGAGTTCCTTCGGGGAAGATTCCAAAAACTTGCCCCGCCTTCAATTCAGCCAATGAGTTCTTAATTGCTTTTCTATCTACCTGTCCGCGGTTGACTGGAAAAGTCCCTAATTTCGCAATAATCTTTCCAATGAGGGGGAT